>NZ_WIWK01000106.1:0-21171 GCF_009600165.1 Pseudomonas sp. FSL R10-0399 | reverse complement strand
TCGAACCGCCCGGTGCGGACCCGCATGCCGGGTGGTGTGGCAGGGGCGCGGCCAGATGGCCGCCTCCTATGCCGATTAAAAAGTTGTAGAGACCGGACACATGGTTGACGGGGCCTCTCAGATCAAAGGCCAGATCAAGATCAAAAGATCGCGAGACAAGCTCGCTCCTACAGTGGGTTGCGCAGACGCTTAGCTGTTCTTGAACTGCGCTTCGCGCTTGCCGACGAACGCCGCCATGCCTTCTTTCTGGTCATGGGTGGCGAACAGCGAGTGGAAAACCCGGCGCTCAAAACGCACGCCTTCGGTCAGGTTAACTTCAAACGCACGGTTGACGCTTTCCTTGGTCAGCATCAGCACCGGCAGGGATTTTTTGGCAATGGTAGCGGCCACTTTCAGCGCTTCTTCCAGCAACTCGTCCACCGGGATTACCCGCGCCACCAGGCCCGAACGCTCAGCCTCGTTTGCATCCATCAAACGCCCGCTCAGGCACATTTCCATTGCCTTGGCCTTGCCCACGGCGCGGGTCAGGCGCTGGGTGCCGCCCATGCCCGGCAATACGCCGAGGTTGATTTCCGGCTGACCAAATTTGGCATTGTCACCGGCCAGAATAAAATCGCACATCATCGCCAACTCACAGCCGCCGCCCAAGGCAAAACCGGCCACCGCTGCAATGATCGGCTTGCGTCGGGTCGATACCCGATCGCTGTCCGAGAACAGGTCTTCAAGGTAAATCTGCGGGTATGTCAGCTCCGCCATTTCCTTGATATCGGCCCCGGCAGCGAAAGCTTTTTTCGAGCCGGTGATCACGATGCAGCCAATGTTGTTATCCGCTTCCAGGCCGTCCAGGGCGTGATTCACTTCGCTTACCAACTGCGCGTTGAGCGCATTCAACGCCTGCGGCCGGTTCAGCGTGATCAGGCCTACTTGCCCGTGAATGTCCAACAAAATGGTTTCGTAGCTCATCGATAACGTCCTCAATTCAAAGATTGCGCGAAATGACCATGCGCTGAATATCGCTGGTGCCTTCGTAGATCTGGCACACCCGCACATCGCGATAGATCCGCTCCAGCGGGAAGTCGTTCAAATAGCCATAACCTCCCAAGGTTTGCAACGCCTTGGAACACACCCGCTCTGCCATCTCCGAGGCGAACAGCTTGGCCTGCGACGCTTCGACCAGCGCCGACTGGCCGCTGTCGCGCAGAGCCGCCGCGTACTGGACCATTTGCCGGGCGACGGCGATTTCTGTCGACATGTCTGCCAGACGAAACGCTACCGCCTGATGCTCAACCAGCGGCTGGCCGAAGGTCACCCGCTCACGGGCATAATCACGCGCCGCTTCAAAGGCTGCGCGGGCCATGCCGACCGCCTGCGAAGCAATACCAATGCGCCCGCCTTCAAGGTTGCTCAAGGCGATTTTGTAGCCCTGCCCTTCCTCGCCCAAGCGATTAGCCACGGGCACTTTAAGGTCGGTAAAAAGGATCTGGCAGGTGTCCGAAGCATGTTGCCCCAGCTTGTCTTCTACCCGCGCCACGCTGTAGCCGGGTGAATCGGTGGGCACAATAAACGCGCTGATACCGCGCTTGCCCGCCGACGGATCCGTGACCGCGAACACAATCACCACCCCGGCGTTTTGCCCCGAAGTGATGAACTGTTTGCAGCCATTAAGGACGTAATGATCGCCCTCAAGACGCGCTCGGGTTTTCAGGTCGCTGGCATCAGAACCGGCTTGCGGTTCAGTCAAGGCGAACGCGCCGAGCATGGCACCGCTGGCCAAGGGCACGAGGAACTCGCGCTTCTGCTGCTCGGTGCCGTATTTGAGAATCGGCACGCAGCCCACCGAGTTGTGCACGCTCATGATCGTCGAGCAGGCGCCATCACCCGCGGCGATTTCTTCCAGGGCCATCGCGTAGGCTTGATAGCCGGTGTCGCAACCGCCCCACTCTTCGGGCACCAACATGCCGAAAAAGCCCAGCTCGGCCATTTCGTTGACCGCTTCACGGGGGAAGCGATGTTGCTTGTCCCACTCTGGCGCAAAGGGTTTCAAGCGCTCTTGGGCAAACTGCCGGGCCGCTTCGCGAATTTGTATGTGTTCAGATGCAGGCAGCATAAAACTCCTTAATACAGGCATTCCACGGCAATCGCCGTGGCTTCGCCGCCGCCAATGCAGACAGCTGCAATACCGTGCTTCAACTGTTTCTGGCGCAAGGCCGAGAGCAATGTCACCAGAATCCGTGCGCCCGAAGCACCGATCGGATGCCCCAGCGCGCAAGCCCCGCCGTAGACGTTGACCTTGTTATGGGGGATGTCCAGCTCGCTCATGGTCACCAGAGTCACCACCGCAAACGCTTCATTGATTTCAAACAGGTCGATCTCGGACAGGTCCCAGCCAGTCTTGCTCAACAACCGCTTGATCGCGCCAATCGGCGCAGTCGGGAACAGCCCCGGCTCGTCGGCAAACGCTGCATGCCCATGGATTACCGCCAGCGGCTTGAGGCCACGTTTCTGCGCCTCGGAGCGGCGCATCAGCACCAACGCCGCCGCACCATCGGAGATCGAACTGGAGTTGGCCGCTGTCACCGTACCGCCCTCACGGAACGCCGGTTTCAACGTCGGGATTTTCGCCAGATTGGCCTTGGGAGGTTGTTCGTCATCGCTGATCAGACGCTGCTCTTTACCCACCGTGACCTGCACCGGCACGATCTCGGCGCTGAAGCTGCCGTCCTTGATCGCTTGCTGGGCACGGGTCAGCGACGCCACCGCAAAATCATCCTGAGCTTCGCGGCTAAAGCCATGGGCCTGTGCGCAATCTTCAGCAAAGGTGCCCATCAAGCGGCCTCGGTCGTAAGCGTCTTCGAGGCCATCGAGGAACATGTGATCGAGCACCCGACCGTGGCCCATGCGATACCCGCTGCGTGCCCGGTCCAGCAAATACGGCGCGTTGGACATGCTCTCCATACCGCCCGCAACGATCACCTCGGCACTGCCGGCCAGCAGTTGATCATGGGCCAGAATGGCTGCCTGCATGCCCGACCCGCACATTTTGTTCAGCGTGGTGCAGCGCGTGCCCTTGTCCAGCCCGGCGCCCAAAGCGGCTTGACGTGCAGGCGCCTGGCCCAGACCGGCAGACAGCACGCAGCCAAACAGCACTTCATCCACGCTGCTCGGCGCAATGCCCGCGCGCTCAACCGCGGCACTGATGGCTGCGGCGCCAAGCTGCGGCGAGGTCAAGCCTTTGAAGTCGCCCTGAAACCCGCCCATGGGCGTTCGTACCGCGCTGACAATGACAATCGGATCATTGGCTAAAGTCATTTCTCACCTCTTATTTGGCGGCCATGCGCAAGGCACCGTCGAGACGGATAACCTCACCATTGAGCATGCTGTTTTCAATGATGTGGCGTACCAGCGACGCGTACTCGGCAGGCTTGCCCAAGCGCGGCGGAAACGGCACACCGGCGGCCAGCGAATCACGGACTTCAGGGGTCATGCCGGCCATCATCGGCGTTTCAAAAATGCCGGGGGCGATGGTCATCACACGGATCCCGTAACGGGCCAGCTCGCGTGCGGCAGGCAAGGTCAGGCTGGCAATGGCGCCCTTGGAAGCGGCATAAGCGGCCTGACCAATCTGCCCGTCAAACGCCGCCACCGACGCGGTGTTGATGATCACTCCGCGTTCGCCGTCAGCATCCGCAGCGGTTTCGGCAATGGCTGCTGCCGCCAGACGCAGCATGTTGAAACTGCCGATCAGGTTAACGTTAATCACCTGGCTGAAGCTCTCCAGCCCATGCGGGCCGTTTTTACCGAGGATTTTTTCACCGCGTACAATCCCGGCGCAGTTGACCAGGCCATTGACCCCGCCAAATGCCGCAACGGTGGCCTCCACGGCCGCCTGAGCGGCATCCGCCTGGCTGATATCGGCGACCGTACTCTGCGCGCCCAGCGTGCGCGCCTGGGCGGCCACGGCATCGGCATTCAGATCAACCAGCATCACTTTGGCGCCCGCTTTAATCAGCATTTCTGCCGTTGCGGCGCCTAATCCGGACGCACCACCGGTGACGATAAATACCTTGTTTTCAATTTGCATAAGGGTTCCTGACGACTGGATTTCAGGCTGTAACTTTGGCGCTTAGCGCCTGTTCAGCCTTGGCGATTTCTTGATTGCGCAAAATAAAGCGCTGCAACTTGCCGCTCGGGGTCTTCGGCAATTCACTGACAAATTCAACTTCACGGGGGTAGGCATGCGCCGCCAGCCGCTGGCGCACGTGCAAGCGCAAGGTTTCGGCCAGTTGCGCATCGCCCAGGTATTGAGGGCTCAGCACCACAAACGCTTTGACCACTTCGGTACGCTCCGGGCAGGGTTTGCCGACGACAGCGGCTTCGACCACTGCCGGGTGTTCGATCAAGGCGCTTTCTACGTCGAACGGGCCGACGCGATAGCCCGAGGTGGTGATCACGTCATCGCTGCGCCCGACAAAGCTGATACTGCCGTCCGGGTTCAACTCCACGGTGTCGCCGCTCAAGTAGTAATTGCCGACAAACGCTTTGGTGGTGAAACCTTCATAGCCGCCAAACCAGCACATCGGCGACTGGCTGCGATCAACGGCCAGAATCCCCGGCTGCCCCACCGGCAGTTCCTGATGGTTGTCATCCAGCACCACAATCCGGTGGCCAGGCGAAGCAAAGCCGGCTGCGCCCATATGCACCGGGTGCTCCAGGCCATGGTGATTGCACAGCACCATGCCGACCTCGGTTTGACCGTAGTGATCATGAATGGTGACGTTGAGCTCTTCGCCGAACCAGCGAATGACTTCCGGGTTAAGCGGTTCACCGGCGCTGCTGACAGCCCGCAACTGGCCTTTGATCTTGCTTGAAAACGCCTCGCCGGCAGCGATCAGCATGCGGTAGGCGGTCGGGGAGCCCGTGAGGTTGGTAATGCCGTATTTCTTGATGACCCGGCAGGTGCTTTCGACGGTAAACGGCCCGTCGTAAAGCGTGATCGGATGGCCCATCGACAACGGCCCGGTGATCCCGAAGTAAATCCCGTAGGCCCAGCCTGGGTCAGCGAGGTTCCAGAACGAGTCCTCAGGGCGCAGATCCACCGCATCGCGGGTGTAACTCTGGAATGCGACGATGGCCTTGAGCGGCACCAGCAGCGGCTTGGCCGGGCCGGTAGTGCCCGACGTAAACATCAACAGAAACGGGTCTTCCCCACTCAGCAGCACCGGTTCACAGACGGCCGGATAATTGTCCAGCTCAGCCCAGAAACTGAAATCGCCGCGCACGAGTCCCTGGCCTTTGGCGCCAGCCACCGTGACGATGGCCGGGCAGTCGTTGACTTCATCAAGTTTGGGACGGTTGACCGCGTCGGTGACCACCAGCGCAGCACCTGAACTGTTAAGACGGTGCTCAATGGCTTTGGGGCCGAAGGCAGTGAACAGCGGTTGATAGATCGCGCCGATGCGCCAGGTGGCAAAGACCACCACCAGCAACTCGACATTGCGTGGTAACAAGCCCGCGACCTTGTCGCCCTGCTTCACGCCCTGGGCCAGCAAGAAGTTGGCAAAGCGCGCGGCCTTGTCCTGCAAATCGGTGAAGGTATACGTGGCGCTACTGGCGTCGCGCCCTTCCCAGAACAGCGCAATACGCCCTGGCAAAGCGTGCCGGTCGCAGCACTCAACGCAGGCATTGAGTGCAGACAAATGGCCGTTCAGTGCACCAGCCACCGTCCGTTGGTAGTCAAAGTCATTCATCGCGGTCAGATAGTCGCGCATCAGCAGAATCCCTCGGTCTTTATTGTTGGAGTGGGAACCGTGAAAAGTCCCACTGATAGTCGCCTCGGCAAGGCTCTACAACAATAGTCAAACCGCTCAAGCTGGCTGACTGTTTTGGCCAATCAAACACCCGTGCCCTCTTTAAGCCTGCAACAGCGGGCGCAAGCACTTGCCGGGGATGACCGGCTTGCTGAAAAACGACCCGTCAGTCACATATGTAGTGCCTAAAAATAAACACTACATATTTGTTGACGACACGAATTTCCCATCGCATTATGCAGACGTCTTCCCCACCGGAAGCGCTGGAAAGGGTTGTTGCAAGCATGCTCGACGAGCTGTCGGGCTGTTCCGGGATAGGTACTGCCCACAAGGCAGAATTGATGAAGCTGACCTGGCTTGATCGTCCGAGTTTAAGGCGTGAGAGGCTAGCGAAACGTCCTCAAGAGGCTTGTGGTGATGCGACATGTCGCTCAAGCATCCTGGCTAACGTTGCTCTCCCTCGCTGTAAGCAGCATGTTGTAGTGTTTTATTTCACTACTACATCTGCCGGACTCAAGGCCAGATCTGCTTTAGATGGATATTACGTAGCGCTGCATGTGCAGTTGCGCGAATCAATTAGACAGATCAACGAGTGGTCAAGGAGTTAGCTATGAACCTGAATAATCAACCGACTGTTAACGAGCTGGCTCGACTCTTCGCTGCTCAGAAAGACACGCTGAACGACCACATTCTGTGGGTGTGCAATGAAGGCACTGTACGTATTGAACCGGTTGTTGCGTGCAAGGAAGAAACCCAATTCGAGAAAGAGCGCCCACACATGCGAGCTCATCTCAAGATGTACCGTCGTGGCCAAGGCTACGTGGGCAAAAAAGCCGCTGCCGATAAAGAGTTTATTGCGCGCGTGCTGCAAACATTGACACTGACCTGGGAAAAAGCTCAAACCGAGCAAGCCCTGGTTAAAGTTAACAGCTACAGCTGATAACGTCCGCCCGATAAAAACCCCGGATAACCTCCGGGGTTTTTTATGGGTATTAAATAGACGGCGTTTTAATACACGTTTCAGTGCCTCGACCACCAGGCCCATACCCCTCTTGGCTACCGCGCATATAGTCGGGCAGATAATAGGATTTGTGCAGAGTCGTCGTGTAATGGCCTTGACTGTCCTGATCGTGGGTGATGACGCCAAGCCCAACGCCACGGTCTGTCGGCGCCTCAGCGCTGTCATTGGCAAAGTAGATCGACAATAACTGCCCTTGCGCAGCGGCATACCCAGAGTAAGTAATGGGTACTTGCTCAGTTCCAACATTGAGCGTTAATCGATACGTGCCAAAACTTTTCTCAAACTGACTGGCCTCATCATCAAGCGTCAATACAAGATCCCCCTTTAAAGGGCCGTCATGGCTGTCAAACCCCGTGCACTTATAGTGACCGGCAATATGCAGTGGGTCCGCAGGTGCCGTACTGGCCACACTGCTGGTTGAAACAACGCAAACAAAGCATGCAGCGATAAACGTTTTTCCTGGCGCAATACTCAGCATGTTTAGCCCCTTGAACAAAATAATAGCAATTGGCCTTTAATTTTGTTTTAAGCCAATGCATTAATAACAACGTCGGGCAAACTACACGCTAACTCAAAAAGCCACAGCCAGGATCTGACAGCAGAGTGTTCCAAAATTTTGCGAGATATACGGGATGTACTTTATTTAGTTAAGTCCGGATTATCCAAGGTGTAGACAAGAACGCCCCTCTCCCCCCTGTAGGAGCGAGCTTGCCTCGCGATCTTTTGATCTTGGCCCCGAAGGCTTTACGGCTGCTGCGCAACCGGACGTAGCCTCGCAAGGCTCGTCAACTGCTACAAGAACGCGCTACCGCGGCATGTAATCACGTTGGCAGCTACGCGGGATTTTTAGCGATACCAGCCCCAGGAACGCCGCCAGCCCCGCACTGAACAACAGGGCCCGGATGCCGAATTGCGACTCCAGCGCCGCCCCCGCGACGGCACCGGCCAACATGCCCGTCCACGGCACTACCTGCAAATGCCAGTTGGGCCGCCGCTCACCCAGTATCCAGCGCCCCAGGCTACGACCAAACCGCGACAACGCACCCGTCACATAAGTCAGCCCCACCTGCAAGCCATTCACCTGCTCGACCGCCGCATTGACCATGCCCATGGCCAGCACTGCCGTCAGCAATACCGTCACTTGCGACTGCAATGGCAACAAAGCCGCCGTGCACAGCAATGCCGAAATCAGCAGCATCAAAGGCAAAGCCCGGCGGCCGCCCCAGCGTGCAAATACCACTCCCAGCGCATTCCCGGCAACAAACGCCAGTACCGCAAAGCCCAGGCGCAAGATCACCTGTGTATCGCCCTGGGCAATTCCCACGGCCAGCCGCGTGGTATTACCGCTCATAAACGAAATGAAATCACCGACCGCCAGAAAACCGATGGCATCGGTCATCCCCGCCAGCACCGACAAACAGGCGACAAACGTCAAACCCACACGGTTACGCAAGGCCCGCACGCGCACAAACGGGGAGGTTTTCGACGTTTCCAATGGCCCACGAGACATCCACTACAGTCCTTTTAGAAAGAGGTGCGGGTTAAATATATGCAGTAAAGCGCTTTACGGAAGCTACCCACACGAAAATTCCGTTTTAATCGTAGGTCTAAGCGAACCAAGTCTGAAAAAGGCGTCTAATAATCACCACTCTCAAGGAGCAGAGGCACGAGCTGCACTGACAGGGAACCGACAGGTAATCAGGCAAGCCACACGCTTGGCCTTGTATATCATTGCGCTTCAATACCCAACGTAGGGTTGGTATAAAGCGCGCTGAAAAAATCGGCCCTTTTTCCATCGCTGATCCAGACGTAGCGTTCAGCGGGCTCAACACTTAATTCGCAGACAGTTCAAGGTACACGTCGTATGAAGATCAGCATTATCGGTTTGCCAGTGGTCATGGTGGCGGTTTTGGCACTGGCTGGTTGCGCAACCCCCACTGTGGTGACCTTGCAAAACGGCACGCAGTACCTGACCAAAGACATGCCCAACACCAAAAGTACCAGCGGCTTTTATGAGTTCGAGGATATCGCCGGCAAGCACATCAAGGTCAAAGCTGCAGATGTAGCAACCATCAAAGCGAACAAGTAATCCCTCAGCTACCGCTCAAAATCAGACTGCGGTAGTGCCCCGGGTTGGTACCGGACCATTTGCGAAAGGCTTTGTAAAACGAGCTGGTATCGGCAAAGCCCAAACGCAGGGCGATGTCCGCAAAACTGAGGTCCGGTTCAGCCAGCCAACCAATCGCCAACTCTTTACGCACGCCGTCCTTGAGCCCCTGGAAGGTTTGCCCCTCTTCGGCCAGACGTCGCCGCAAGGTAGAAGCCGACAGGTACAGGCTTTGCGCCATGCCTTGGGTTTCAGGCCACTGCTCGGCAGGTAGCTGTCGAAGGTCTTGTTTGATCTGGCTCGCCAGGCTTTGCGGATCGCGGTATTTGACCAGGATGTTGGCGGGGGCCTGGGCCAAAAACCGTTGCAACTCTTCGTTACTGCGCTTGATCGGCGCATCCAGGTAATCGGCCGCAAAGATCATCCGTGTGCGCGGCCGATCAAAACGCAGGTTCTCGGAAAACATCACCTCATAGTCGCCACAGTAATCAGGCTGGGCACAGCGCAACTCAATGGCCAGAATCGGGATCCGCCGCCCCGCCAGCCAACAGGTCACGCCGTGCACGATCATCCAGTAGGCAAAGTAGGTGAAGGCACGGCTGGACTGCCCTTCAGGCTCATGCAAGACGATTTCTGCCACGCTCTGCTGGCGTACCAGCCGCGCCGGCAACCGCTCAAGCATCAGCGACAAAAAACCCAGCACCAGCTCCACGCCCTGCGCGAGGGTGGGCTGGGCCATGGCCGAGCGGCACATAAACTCCAGGCTGCCCGCACGCAGTTTGCGCGGGTCCATGCCGAAAAACTCGTCATCAAGGCGCCGCGCCAACAGCCGCCACATGCGCGCATAGGCAATGGCTGGTACGCGCGCGTGCGGCGCGTCCAACAGCGCCGGGTCAATGCCGACCTTTTGCAGCACTTCGTGCATGGCGCCGGAGGTTGCACAGCTTTGCAACAGCGCTTCGCGCACCAACTGGATAGAGATGGTGTCTTTGTTCAACATTGGCGCCGATCCCAGGCCGATGACAGTCAAGTGTCGGCCATCTTAAGCAGCGCCAGTCAAAAAGCCAGCCCTAGACCAACCGCTGAATCGGTTTATGCCGCCAAACCAGTCGGTAATAGGCGGTCTGCATGATGAGCATCGCGATGTACGTCACCGGGAAGGCCATCCACACGCCCTCCAGCCCAAAGTGTGCGTTGAGCGCATACGCCACCGGCAGCTCGATGCACAGCACGCAAAACACGGTGATGCTCATCGGCACCAGCACCACGCCGCTGGCACGCATGATGCCGCCAATGGCCGACTGAAAGCCGAACACCAGAATGCTCCAGAGCATGATGTGCAGCAGGTGCCCGGCACGCATGTGCGCTTGCGCGTCGGTGATAAACAACCCCAGCAACCAGTCGGACAGCACATACCCCAGCAGGATCAAGGTGCCGGTCAGGCACAGGTTGATCAGCAAACCGGTGCGCAAAATCGGCCCGATACGCTCGATGCGCCCGGCACCGATCGCTTGTGCGCCAAGAATGGACGCGGTAATGGCAATCGACAGGGCCGGGAACTGCACGTAGTTGACGATTTGCGTCACCGCCCCATACGCCGCTGTGGCTTGCGAGCCATGGCTGTTGACCAGCGCCAGGATCACCAGCTCCGACAGCGACAGCACCACCATTTGCAGGCCCGTCGGCAAGCCGATGCGCAGCACTTTGGCGAGGATTTCGCGGTTCAGGCGCAACGCCAGCCACAATTCGCAATCCGGCGCCATCACGTGGTTTTTATGACGTAAACGCAACACCAAAAACACCATCGCCAGCACGTTACCAAACAGCCCCGCCACCGCCGCGCTCTGGATGCCCATCTGCGGCAAACCGGCCCAGCCGAGGATCAGCGCCGGGGTCAGCAGCAAGCCCACGGCCGTTGAAACCATTAGCGCGAGCAACGGCGACACGGTGTCACTGACCCCGCGCAGCAACTGGGTGAAGAGAATAAACACCAACAGCAACGGCATGATCAGCATCATCACCCGCGCATAGCCAACGGCCTCGTCGAGCACGTCAACCGGCGTGCCCAGCGCCTGCATCGCCGGGCGCGCAAAGAGGCTGCCGAGCACAGCCGCCAGCAACCCGACCAACGCACCCAAGGTCAGCGTGGCACCAGTGATCTGTTTGACCATCGAGGTCTCACGCGCACCCCAGGCCTGACCGATCAACACCGAGGCACCGGCGCCCAGGCCGATAACCAGCGCAATAAAGAAAAACACAATCGGAAACATACCCGAGACCGCTGCCAGCGCCTGGGTACCGAGCAATTGACCCACGTAAATCCCGTTGAGGGTGCCGGAAAAACTCTGCAGAAAATTGGACAGCACCATCGGCGCCAGAAAGATCAGATAGATCTGCCACAGCGGCCGTTGCGTGGGGGTTTGCATAACACAGGGTCCTAAGTCAAAAGCGCTGACGGGTTATACCTCAACGCGACAGTGTACGGGCATCAAACACGATCTCGGCTACCCTATCCTGACGCCGGGCTGAACATGAAGAATAATTAAGAAACGTTTCAGCTTTTTGTGGGCAAAATGTGCTCACTGTTGACAAAGGCCAATCAGGTGACGGTATGACGCGCATTTTGACCATCGAAGATGATGCCGTAACGGCGAAAGAGATCGTGGCTGAACTGAGTAGCCACGGGCTGGAAGTTGACTGGGTCGCCAATGGCCGTGAGGGCCTGGTTCGCGCCGTGAGTGGCGATTATGACCTGATTACCCTGGACCGCATGCTCCCCGAGCTGGACGGCCTGGCGATTGTAACCACGCTGCGCACCATTGGGGTCAGCACGCCGATTCTGATGATCAGCGCCCTCTCCGATGTGGACGAGCGGGTACGCGGCTTGCGCGCCGGTGGCGATGACTACCTGACCAAACCCTTTGCCAGCGACGAAATGGCCGCCCGGGTTGAAGTCTTGCTGCGCCGTAAAAGCCCGGTCGACAAGCACGAAACGTCGTTGCGGGTCGCTGACCTTGAGCTCAACCTGATCACCCGTGAAGCCAGCCGCTCCGAGCAGCAACTGAGCCTGCTGCCCACCGAGTACAAGCTGCTGGAATTTTTGATGCGCAATACCGGGCAAATCCTCTCGCGCATGATGATTTTCGAAGAAGTCTGGGGCTATCACTTTGACCCTGGCACCAACCTCATCGACGTGCACATTGGTCGCCTGCGCAAAAAAATCGACCCGCCGGGCCTGGTGCCCCTGATTCGTACCGTTCGAGGCTCGGGTTATGTCATTGCCGAACCCCTCTAAGGGCTGGCGCTCCTCCAGCAGCCGACTGCTGGCGCTGTACAGTTTTTTGTTCGTGGCCTGGAGCTGCATCCTCATGGGGGTGCTGTATTACGAGGTCTCGGACTACCTGGGCAACCTGGCCAAGCATTCGCTGATGCAGCGCCAACACCTGTTTGCCCGCTTTAAAGGCGAGCAACTGGATGACGCGCTCGCCACCAGCATGACGTTCGATCTTCGAACAGTAGATGCTTATGGGCTGTTCGATGCGCAACACCGGCCCATCAGCGGGCCGATCCTGGCCATTCCGCCGGACCTGCCCCTGGATGGCCAGATCCACGAACTGGCCAACTGCATCAACTCTGACGACCCTGACCTGCCGCGCGACAGTTGCGACGCGGTAGCCACCCAAACCCAAGATGGCCGCCTGCTGGTTCTGGTGCGCGATAACGGCTCGTTGTTCGCGGTAACGCGGATCATCTTGCACGCGCTGTTCTGGGGCCTGTCGCTGACCATCATCCCCGGCATTGCGGGCTGGCACCTGCTGCGTCGACGACCGTTGCAACGCATTCGGGCGATCCAGGCCAGTGCCGAGGCGATTGTCTCCGGCGACCTGACCTACCGTTTGCCGCTGTCCAACCGGCGTGACGAGCTGGACATGCTGGCCGCCATCGTCAACGCCATGCTCGACCGCATTGAGCGGTTGATGCACGAAGTCAAAGGCGTGTGCGACAACATCGCCCACGACCTGCGCACCCCGCTCACCCGCCTGCGCGCGCAGTTGTACCGGATCCAGCAGCAAGCGGCAGAAGGCTCGCCCGAAGCGCTGCAACTGGACGAAGTGATTGGTGAAACCGACACCCTGATGGCGCGTTTTCGTGGGCTGTTGCGGATTTCCGAACTGGAAGACCACCAACGGCGCTCAGGTTTCCTGCCACTGGACCCGCTGGCATTGCTGCAGGAACTGTACGATTTTTACCTGCCACTGGCGGAAGAAGGCCAGGTCACGTTGACTCTGGACACCCCGCCCGCGCTTCCCGGCATGACCGGTGACCGCGCCTTGCTGTTTGAGGCACTGGCCAACCTGTTGAGCAACTCGATCAAATTCACCCCTCCGGGCGGCGAAGTGATCTTGCGTGCCGCCAACGAAGACGGCAGCCCGCTGATTGAAGTGCTCGACACCGGCCCCGGTATTCCCGAGGCCGAGCGTGAGGCAGTGTTCCAGCGCTTCTACCGCTGTGACGACAAACACAGTGGCTTTGGCCTGGGCCTGTCCATCGTGGCGGCCATTGTCAATTTGCACGGTTTTAACCTTGAAGTCGGCAGCCGTAAAGGCGGTGGCGCCAGACTGACCCTGCACTGCCGGCAAAGCCTGATAAACGTCGGTTGAACGCCACTCATAAAACCACTCCTTTCGCAGCCTTCGGCAGCGACTACGGGTGGTTTTTGTTAGCAACGTAACAACTTGGCACATTTCTTTCTTGCGTTTGCGCGCTTGCATTTCTGCGACTACGTAAAGGGAAGTCATGTCTGAGTTTGGTGCTATCACTGTTCCACCTAAACGCCCGGCGGCTTTCGTCTGGCATTACATCCGCCAGAACCCCGGTTGGTATTGGGCCATTGCCTTGCTCCAGGTCGGCGCCGCAATGGCGGCCACCCTCATGCCGTATGCCATCGGCCGCATCACCGGCGCTGTCAGTGAAGGGCTGTGGGACCACACTGATTTGTTCCAGGCCAGCCTCCCGGCACTCGGCCTGTTGTTCGGCCTGGCCGTGGCGCAGATGGTGTTTGCCCGCGGCGCGACCTTCTGCATGATCATGGTGCGCCCGCAACAGAAGGTGCAGATCACCCGCGACCTGTTCGCCTACCTGCAACAGCACTCACCGCGTTATTTCGGCGAACACTTTGCTGGCAGCCTGGCCCAGCGCATCAGCGAAGGCAGCATTGGCCTGCTGGATGCCACGTGGGTATTGATCGTCGAGATGTTGCCGATTCTGGTGGTGCTGACCACCAGCCTGGTGCTGCTCACCCTCGCCTCGCCCTGGCTCGGTCTGGGCCTGCTGGTGTGGGTCGTGAGTTACTCATTGCTCGCGTACGTGCTATCACGCAAAGCCCAGGTGCTGGCCAATGACCACGCCAAGACCCGCAGCGTCACCACCGGCAAAATCGTCGACGCGGTCAGCAACCTCAGCAGCATCCGCCTGTTCGCCCGCCAGGACTTCGAAATCGGCTATTTAAGCCGCTACCAGTCCACCGAAAAAAAGGCCGCGCAACGCTCGTTCTTCTACCAGGAAAAAATCCGCCTGCTGCAAGACAGCCTGTCCATCGTGCTGCGCGTGGGCCTGGTGGCACTGGCGCTGTACCTGTGGCACCTGGGCAAGATTGATGTCGGACAACTGGTGATGGTGGCCACGCTGGGCCTGATGATCGTGGCCCAGTGCAGCTTCTTGAGCATGCAGTTCATGCACTTTTTCGAATTTATCGGCAACATCGAAAACAGCATCAACACGCTGCTGCAACCCCACGAAATGCCGGATCGCAAAGACGCTCAACCAGCGCTGATCGACAAAGGCTCGATCCACTTTCGCAATGTGGACTTCAGCTACAACCCCGGCAAACCGATTTTCCGGCACTTCAATCTGGACATCCCGGCCGGGCAGCGGGTCGGGATTGTCGGCCTGTCGGGTTCGGGCAAATCCACCCTGCTCAATCTGTTGTTACGCTCTTATGATCCGCAAGGCGGCACCATCGAAGTCGACGGCCTGAATGTGCTGGGGATGACCCAGCAATCGCTGCACACGCACATCGCCTTGATCCCGCAGGAGCCGGGGCTGTTCCACCGCTCACTGCGCGAAAACATTGGTTATGGCGACGTGCAGGCCAGCGATGAGCAAATCGCCCAAGCCGCGCAACGGGCCCATGCCCACGAGTTTATTCTGCAAATGCCCGAAGGCTACGACGCCTTGATTGGCGAACGCGGAGTCAAACTGTCGGGCGGGCAACGCCAGCGCATCGCCATTGCCCGGGCGTTGCTTAAAAACGCGCCGATCCTGGTGCTGGACGAAGCCACCGCCAGCCTCGATTCCGAAACCGAAAGCCTGATCCAGAACAGCCTCGACGACATCATGGCCGACAAGACGGTATTGGTCGTTGCCCATCGTCTGTCCACCCTCGCCCACCTGGACCGCATTGTTGTGCTGGATAACGGCTCGATTGTTGAAGATGGCAACCACGCACAACTGCTGGAACAACAAGGTCTGTATTACCGTTTATGGCAACACCAGTCGGATGGCTTATTAAGCGATAGTGACCAACCCGAAACCATTACCGAACTTTAAACCCCTCTGTAGGAGCGAGCTTGCCTCGCGATCTTTTGAATGTATAAAAGATCGCGAGACAAGCTCGCTCCTACAGTTTTTTCTGCAATCAAAAACAGCCATAGATCCTTTAACGCTAACGCTATAACCCAATAACTTCACTGTACTCATAGCTGTCAAACAAGTGTTTCAAAGGTGTTCTATTTTTAACAGCAAAACCACGGCCCGCCTGATTGTCAGACAATCTTCACGCTACCCGTTTCTGTTTAAAACCCCGTTCAAAACCCTCTGCATGCCCCGCACCGCTTATTTATATAAAAAATATAAAAAAGTTCACATGACTCACATCAATTAAACGTATTGGCACACCGGTTGCTTTATCAAAGTTAACAAAACTTAACATTGAGCTGTCATGCCTTAGTTAATAGATCCCGTTGTCACCATGCACTACCAAGGCCGCGTGCGGACGCTGTTTGTCCGCACTGGGGGAGCGGCTTGCTTGAAAAAAGTGATTTGCCAGGGTCGACACAACCCAACCGGAGTCATGAGGGCCCACAAGGCCATTCCAATAAACATCTAAAAAAGTCGGATGGAACCATGCAGAGTAAGCGTTCTGGTTTTAACGTAAAGCCATTGGTTGCAAGCCTGCAACGGCATCGTTGGGTGCCGTTGTACCTGGTCGCTCTGGGGATGAGCGCTGGCCAGCTTCAAGCGGCAGAAACACCTGCGACAGATGATTCAGCTGCACCCACCACACAACTGCAACGCGTCGAGGTCACAGGGTCAGCCATTCGCCGGGTAGACGCCGAAACGGCAGTGCCCATTACCATTCTCAACATCGAACAACTGCGCAATGAAGGGGTCACCACCACGGCGCAAATCCTGCAGCGAGTCACCGGCAACCAGTCGACGGTCAACGCAGCCAGTTCCGTGGGTTCTTCATCGGGCGGTGCCAGCTTTGCCGACATGCGCGGCATCGGCTCCAACAAAACCTTGGTGCTGCTCAACGGCCGCCGCTTGGGCAACAACGCCATCGATGGCTCGGCGGTCGACATCAACACCATTCCCTTCGCGGCCATTGACCGCGTAGAGATCCTGCGCGACGGCGCATCGGCGTTGTACGGCACCGACGCCATCGGCGGGGTGATCAACTTCATCACCAAAAAGTCCCTGACTGACGGCACCCTCACCCTCGGCGGCGAAGCCCCCGGTCACAGTGG
The DNA here is from genome assembly GCF_009600165.1 of Pseudomonas sp. FSL R10-0399. Lineage (NCBI taxonomy): Bacteria > Pseudomonadati > Pseudomonadota > Gammaproteobacteria > Pseudomonadales > Pseudomonadaceae > Pseudomonas > Pseudomonas sp. FSL R10-0399. The sequence goes on along the minus strand of NZ_WIWK01000106.1, from coordinate 4,428 downwards.
TGGCGGCAACAGCCGCGACCTTAACGCCAGTTGGGGTTACGGCGACCTGGAGCAAGACCGCTTCAACGTGTTCGGCGTGATCGGCTACAACAAGCAGGACAGCTTGAAAGCCACAGATCGCTCGTTCTCGAAAAGTTACGTCCCCGGCCGCGGCCTGGACCAGACCTCGGGCGTCTCCTACCCGGCCAACTACAGCCAGAATGGCGTGACCACCAACCCGCTGTCCGCCAGCAACTGCGACGGTCCCAACCTGGTCGCGCGCCAGGGTGTGTGCCGCTACAACACGCGCACTTACCTGGACCTGTTACCTGAAACCGAAAAGACCTCCTTCTTCGGCCGCGCCACCGGCAAGATCACCGATGAAGACAACGTCAACCTGGAGTACTTCTGGGCGCGCAACAACAACTCGGTGAACATTGCCCCGGCGAACCTGGTCGGCGTCACCCTGGACCCGACGTCGCCGTACTTCCCGGGCAATGGCATCACGCCCGGCTCCACCAGCGCGTCTTTTGACCCCAGCCAACCGGTGGGCCTTAACTGGCGCGAAACCGCTGCGGGCGGGCGCTCAACCAAAGACCAGAACACCAGCCAGCGCGTGGTGCTGAGCTTTGACGGCGTGGCCAAGGGCTGGGACTACAACCTCGGCGCGTCGTACAACCAGAACCAGGTCACCGAAAGCCTCACGGGCGGCTTTGTCAGCGACTCAGCCATGCTCGACGGGATCGCCAATGGCATCATCAACCCGTTCGGCCCGCAAAGCGCAGCCGGCCAGCGCCTGATTGACGCCAGCCAGTACCGTGGTCAGTACATCTCTTCGGTAGGGCGCGTGTCGGGTATCGATGGCCGTGCCAGCCGCGAAGTCGGCGACTGGTTCGGCGCAGGCCCGGCCGGGCTGGCCATCGGTGGCGAATACCGTCACGAGGCCTACCAGCAGAGCTATGCAGCCTTCGCAGACGACCTGGCCAGCCTCGGCGTCGACCCTAACGCCCGCGTCTCGGCAGACCGCAACGTGAAGGCGGTGTACACCGAACTGAACGTACCGGTGCTGGACACCCTGGAACTGTCGGCCGCCGTGCGTCACGACAAATACAGCGATTTTGGCAGCACCACCAACCCGAAATACTCGTTCCGCTACCAGCCGATCAAAGAGCTGGTGGTGCGCGGCGCGTACAGCGAAGGCTTCCGCGCACCCTCGCTGTATGAGCTGTACAACCCCGAATACCTGACCTACACCCAGGGCTTCTATAACGATCCTAAACTGTGCACCAACGGCACCGTGCAACCGGGCGGCGATGCGGGCCGCGATTGCGGTCAGCAGTTTCACCGTCGCACTGGCGGCAACACCAACCTGTCGCCAGAAACCGCGCGCAACCTGACCCTTGGTTTCGTCTATCAACCGGTTCGTGACCTGTCGGTGGGCCTGGATTTCTGGTGGATTCACATCGCCAACCAGATTGCCGAGTTCCCGGAATCAACAGTATTTGACGATCCAAACGCCTATGCCGACCGTTACATCCGTAACCCCGATGGCTCGATCAACTACGTACAAACCGGCAACGCCAACCTGGGTGCGGTTAAAACCAGTGGTGTCGATGTCAGCGCCGACTACAAATTCCCCAACACGCCTTACGGTCAATTTGGCCTGGGCCTGCAAGGGACCTACGTCACTCGCTACGACTACCAGACCACCATTGGCGGCAACTACACCGACAACGTGGGTGACTTCCAGGGTGTCGGCGTAGTCGCGCGCTGGAAACACGTGTTGAGCGGCACCTGGAACCTTGGGCCTTACCGTGGCTCGCTGGTCAACCGCTTCACCAGCGCCTACAACGACTTCGACCCAAGCACCCACAGCCGCGTTGCGTCGTACACCTTGTGGGATATTTCGGCCGGTTACACCTTCGACAAAACCGTCGATCTGGACGTGGGCGTGAAAAACCTGTTTGACCGCGACCCGCCGTTCACCAACCAGGCCTATAACTTCCAGAGCGGTTACGATCCACGCTACACCGACCCACTGGGCCGTACCTTCTTCGCCCGTGCGACTTACCACTTCTGATTCGTTCACGACGTTGATTGTGTGGGAGCCGGGCTTGCCCGCGATGGCATCGACCTGGTGCTGGATCAGGACCTTATCGCCTGAATCGCGAGCAAGCCCGCTCCCACAGTGACTCCCGCAGCCTTGCCAAGCGCAAGGCTGCGGGTTTATTCAACACAGTAGATGGCTCCACACGCGGCACAAGGAAACCCCATCATGTCTTCATTTTTCATGCCCCTGCTCCGCTCGCTGCTGGTGCCCGCGCTGTCGTGCGTGTGCCTGGCTGTCAGCGCTGCGCCCGGCCCGGCCATGACGGTCTATGGCGAGGCGGCCAAATACCCCGCCGACTTCAAGCATTTTGAATTTGTGAACCCCAACGCGCCCAAAGGCGGCTCACTGAGCCGTGCAGCGATGGAAATCGGCCAGTTCAACCACATCGTGCCCTACGTCGACCAGGGCACCGGCGTCGTGCAGGTTGATCAGTGGGTCTATGAGCCCCTGGCCTTTCGCTCACTGGACGAGCCCTACACGGTCTACGGCCTGATAGCGCAACAGATGGAGCGCGACCCTGACGGCCTTTGGGTGCGTTTTTACCTCAACCCTAAAGCTCGTTTTAGCGACGGCACAGCCATCACCGCGCAAGACGTGGCCTTTACCTACAACACCCTCATGACCCAAGGCAGCCTGAGCTATCGCATGCTCTACGGCGAGGTCAAAGACGTGGTCATCGAAGGCCCGAGGCAAATTCGCTTCGACTTTAAAAGCAACCAGAACCGCACCTTGGCTCTGGACCTGGCCAGCCTGCATGTTCTCCCCGAGCATTGGTGGAAAACCCGCGACTTCGCCAATGGCGGCGGCTTCGAACCGCCCCTGGGCAGCGGCCCGTACACCGTGTCCAACGTCGACCCGGGTCGCAGCATCACGTTTGCACGCAACCCCGATTGGTGGGCCAAAGACTTGCCCGTGAGCAAGGGCTTGTACAACTTCGACCGCCTGACAGTGAATTTCTACAGTGACACCGACATCGCCCGGCAACTGCTCAAAGCCGGCGCGTTTGATTACAACCGCGAATTCTCGGCCACCGGCTTCAGCATCGGCTACGACAGCCCGGCCCTGACCGACGGGCGCCTGCAACGCGGGGTATTTGCCAAGGACAAACCGGGCGCGCCCCAGGGCTTTGCCTTCAATCTGCAAAACCCGGCGTTCCAGGATCGCCGGGTGCGCCAGGCGTTGAGCCTGTTGTGGGACTTTGAGTGGACCAACAAACAAATGATGCGCAACTTCTATGTGCGTCTGCAGAGCTACTTCCCGAAAAGCGACATGGCCGCCACCGCCCTGCCCGACGCCCGCGAGCTACAAATTCTTGAACCGCTGCGCGGCAAGATCCCCGATGAGGTGTTCACCCAGGTCTATCAGGCGCCGAAAACCGATGGCAGCGGCTACATCCGCGACAAACAGCTGCAAGCCCTGGCGCTGCTCAAAGAGGCAGGCTGGACGCCAAAGAACAACCAACTGGTGAATGCCCAAGGGGAACCGTTCACGTTCACCTTCCTCGATGGTCAGGGCGGTTTTGACCGCATGGTCATGCCGTACAAACGCACCCTGGCGCAAATCGGTATCAACATGGAGATTCGCAAGGTCGACTCCGCGCAGTACATCAACCGCCTCAATGCGCGCGACTACGACATGATCGTGGTGGCGTTCCCGCGCAGCGGCCAGCCCATCGTCTCGCCGGGCCGCGAGATGTACGACATGTTCGGTTCAGGCAGCGCCACCCAGGTTGGCTCGTCCAACTCATTTGTGCTGCGCGACCCGGCGGTCGACACCCTGCTCGACGGGCTGGTGCAAGCCAACAGCCGCGAGGAGATGGTGCATTACGCCCGCGCCCTCGATCGCGTGCTGCAATGGGGCTACTACATGATTCCCAACTACTACTCCATCGGCACCCCGACCGTGTACCAGAACCGCTTCGGCCGTCCGGCCACCGAACCCAAGTTCGATGAAGGCCTGGACACCTGGTGGGAAGTCAGCAAAACCGCGCAAACCAACGCGCAGCTGAAGGAGCATTGAAATGCTGCATTACATCAGTCGACGTTTGTTGCTCATCATCCCCACCTTGCTGTGCATTCTGGTGGTGAATTTCCTGATTGTTCAGGCCGCACCCGGCGGTCCGGTTGAACAGGCCATAGCCCGTTTGCAAGGCTTCAGCGGCGGTGGGGTTGGCGCGGGTGGTGGCGAAATCGCCGCCGGGGGTTCGGGTGCCAGCCGCAGCAGCCGGGGCCTGGACCCGGCCCTGATCGAGGAAATCACCAAGCATTACGGCTTCGACAAACCCATGCACGAGCGCTTGTGGCTGATGCTCAAGAACTACGCGCAACTGGATTTCGGCA
>NZ_WIWK01000105.1:0-21752 GCF_009600165.1 Pseudomonas sp. FSL R10-0399 | reverse complement strand
TTGAACGGCTGTCGTTTTTTGAAAGCGCCGATGGCTCAGTCGCCGAAAAATAGGCGGCTACTTCAGACCATCCTTAGGGTTGGCTTCTGTCCCGCCGATAGCTATGAGCAAAAGAAATGTGCTGTCATGCTTGGGAAGGCCTGATACGGAGAGTGGTATGTCGTTTCAGAGCCGAAGGGTTATTCATCCACCATTTCTGGCATCGGCAACCTGTGCTTGTATGCCATCAAGGTATTGGGACTTAAGCTCTTCGGCCAAAGACCCAAGAATAGGATTGGATTTGAATTTCACGAAAAGATTTTCAATGATCTGATCTACCGAAACGTACGCAGCATCGACGCTTGAGGGCACAAGCGGATCGAACTGAATCCCTTCCATCTCCACATCGAGTTGTTTCAAGACTGGCTCGGCGTCTAGAGTCTGGTGGCGAATCTCATCAAGTGGCGATCCCATCATAAAACTCCTTGTTTTGGTGTTCGGGCCCCAGTACACCCCTCGCTGCCTTCTGATCTGGTGAGGCAGGCAAGGTGAGGCATCTACTGTCTTAAAAATGAAACTTGATTGTAAGGCTCGAGAATATTACTGAAATATTTCATTGATATGATCGGGGAAGGTTTTCTCTTAGGTCATCCGTCTCATGCGTCGTGCTGTGTTCAATCAAAAAGGGGGCGTTGGCAAATCAAGCATCGCCTGCAATCTCGCTGCTGTAAGCGCTGCCGAAGGCTACAGAACGCTTTTGGTGGATTTAGATCCCCAAGCTAACTCGACCCAATATTTGACCGGCCTGACAGGCGACGACATCCCTGTGGGGATCGCCGATTTCTTCAAACAAACTTTATCTAGGGAGACGCTGAACAATTAACCCGTTCGCAGCGCCCCCATTTCCAAGCCGTTTTTTTCAACCTACCGGCCTTATTTTGCATTTCCGGGGCCGATTTTCGCCCTCACTTTGCTGTTTTTCGGGTCAGCCCCGCCTTTCAGACGGATTTATCCCGCCGCCCGTTGCAAATACCGCTTGGCCAGCAAAAGGTTGGCCAACCCAAACAAACTGAACAACTGCGCCGTATTCTTTTCCAGCCCACGGTAGCGAACCTTGCGATGATTGAAGCGCACCTTGATTACCTGGAAGGGGTGCTCGACCTTGGCACGCAGTTGCGCCTTGGCATATTCAATTTTGCGCTTGACCCGATACAGCACGCTGCCTTCGCCGTGCTGCTTGTAACTGCTTGGCCGTGCTGCAATCGACCAGATAACGTCCCGTTCAGCATGCTCCGGTCGCTTGGCCGCACCGGTGTATCCAGCGTCACCTGAAACATAGGTTTCGGCACCGTGCAGCAGTTGGTCGACCTGGGTGACATCGGCCACGTTGGCGGCCGTCCCTACCACGCTGTGCACCAGCCCCGACCTGGCGTCGACACCAATGTGGGCCTTCATCCCGAAGTGCCATTGATTGCCTTTCTTGGCCTGATGCATCTCAGGATCACGCTTGCCTTCTCGGTTCTTGAGCGAGGGCGGCGCCGCGATCAGGGTAGCGTCGACGATAGTGCCTTCCTTGAGCAGCAGACCCCGGCAGGCCAGATGCAGGTTAATCGTTTCAAACAGCACCCGCGTTAGCTGATGGGTTTCCAGCAAACGGCGAAAACGCAGCAAGGTAGTGGCATCCGGTGCCGACTCGCGGCCTAGGTCAATGCTCATAAAACCACGGATGGCCTGGCTGTCGTAGACAGCATCTTCGCAACCTTCATCGGAGAAACCGAAACACTGCTGCACGACATACATGCGCAGCATGCGTGACAACCCAATCGCAGGGCGTCCGCGCTTGCCTGTGGTGTCGCTATAGAACGGCGCCACTTGCGCCTCCAGCTGTGCCCAGGGCACCAGCTGTTCAAGGTTAGCCAGGAAGCGATCTCGGCGAGTCTGCTTTTTCTTGCCGGTATATTCGAGTTCGGAGAAGGTCTTCTGCACGCGCGTAACGCTCACGGAGAGGGTGGCTGATTGAAGGTACTCAGTGTGCCAAGGCTGGGGACGGTTGGCTATTTTTGCAGCGTCTCCCTAGCGGCCCGGCCAGTAGAAAGAATCGTGTTTCTATAACAGAAACGCGATATGCCAATCTGCACCTGGTTACTGCCAGCCCAGAGCTTACAGACCTCCAGTCAAAGCTTGAGTCAAAGTTCAAGATAAACAAGCTGCGACGCTTGCTGGTTGGGCTTTCCGAGGACTACGAGCGTATTTATATCGACACACCTCCCTCCCTGAATTTCTATACCTTCAGTGCGCTAATTGCAGCCGACCGTGTGTTGATTCCTTTCGACTGCGACAGTTTTTCTCGTCAGGCGCTCTACAGCGTTATCACGCAAATTGACGAGCTGCGGGCTGATCACAATGAGTCGTTGATGGTGGAAGGTGTTGTGGTAAACCAATTCGTGAGTCGTGCCAGCTTGCACCAGACGCTAATTGACGAACTGGTCGCCGAAGGCCTGCCAGTGCTGCCGGTTTATCTGAGCAGTACGGTCAAAATGCGCGAGTCCCATGAGGCATCGGTGCCCATGATCCATCTGGCACCAAACCATAAACTTTCGTTGCAGTTCGTGAGCCTATTCGATGCCTTGGAGCGTGCCAACTGATCGCCTGACCGAACTTGCTACCCAGCGCTCTCAACTTCTTGATGATTGGGTAGCTAACCGCACGGGTAGCTCATGCCCGTCCAGTGCGCTGATCACAAAATTGAAATCATTATGCCGGTATGGAAGCGCTTAAGCGTCGCTCCTACTTCGAGTGAAACTCCTTTTTTCTAGGTTGCCTTACAAGGTAGCCATTTTTTTGCCTGTGAGTTCCGGCAGAAACTGCTTCAATTTCTGCATCTCTTCTTCAGCCTGCTTCAGTTTGCCCACCGACGCTTCTGCCCACAGATGCTCAAGGGGCTGAAGGTCAGGTTCAAGTTTTATTTTGAGGCACCACTGGAAGTGGTCATGCCACGATCCCAGGGCGGATTGCACTGCTTTCAAGGATTTCGCAGCTTTTCTAGATAGCGGGGACAATTCTGGGAACGCCTCGGTGAGGTATCGAGCACGCTTCACCAGGATTCTCAATTCGTGCCGGTCAAACTGATCGTCGTTCACGGCGGCATGAAGCTTGTCAATCTGTTTAATCAGTGCCTTGATAATGACCTGTTTCATTATCCTTGAATCGGTGCCCGGCTCAGATGCCCTGAATGCCGATGGCCATTGATCCAACACTGCGAACAGCCGGTCTAACGCAGGTTCGCTGACGATCTTGCGATGATCTGTCGTTAAACGAGAGCGTCTGGTGGCTGCCGCTTCCAACAAGCCCCGATGCTCAAGTTCACAAGCCATTACCTCCAGATCCCGCGCAGGTGTTGTCAATCGTCCCACCTCGGCGGCAGCCTCGCGCAGGGCATTCATTTCCCTCACTGAACGCAATGGGGTCAGCAAGCTTCGGATTCGTCTGACGGCAATTCGTAAATCGTGCAGTGCCTCACCGTCTGTCTCTGCCTCCAAACGACTACGGGCATGAAACAGAGCCACCTCAAGCTTGAGAATCTCTTTCACATATGTGTCTATAAATGCCATCGGATCCTCCGGAGTGAATGAGCCCGCTCAAGATTAGCAAAGAGCGCAGATCTTTATTAATAGACGGTATTGCAGGTTGTTACCGCCTACACCTGTGGAGGTTACGAGCGAGGCTGAAGACATTAATTTGACAATTCTCGGAGCTGTTCAGACGGCTGGAAAGGGACTGCCATCGGCGGCTACAGGCGATGTGCACCTGACGTAGTGGGAAACGTCAACGCCTGCGGGTGTTCTTGATAGAGGCATGGGCAACGAAGGCTTCGTTAGTTCGAACCCAGAGAAGACGTTTGCGCGCAAGCCCGTGATCAGCGCAGTGAAAGCGGAATGGACGCCTGACCATCGTCGTGATCACGATTAAAAGCTGCAATCGCCTGGCAGTGAGTTTTCGGCAGGCATCCAGTACTTAAGGTGCTTTGATTAGGGGCGAACCGCCAGCCGGGGTGGTCCGGCTCAAGGTCGGCGCGGTCTCCAAACCGCTGCCAAGCGTGGCGGGTTTCCATGTCATCAAACTCACTGAGCAGCAACCGGCGCGCACCACTATAGCCGCCACGCAGAGTGAGGTGCGTGGGTGATCGGGGCGTCCACCAGGTCCAGCCATTCGTTGGTCATATGCGGCCGGAATCCTCCATCGGGAATCAGGTCGCGCCAGGCGCGGATTTTTTCTGCCAGGCGCTGCGCGCCCTGACGGTTGTGCGTGGTTTCGGGATAGGTCAGCCAGCCATCTGCATGCTCGGCTATCCATGCTAGGGACTGGCCGGACGAACTGGAGACGATCAGTGGAATTGCGCCAGTAGCGGGCCTGGGCAGAAATTCCGCATCGTTTATTCAGCCCAGCGGTGAATTAATGGCCGGGTTGTCTGCCCGCATGAGCTGGCGGAAGTACGCCACCGCCTGAGAGAACCGCTCGCCGCGTTCGCCGTGGTCCAGACCATACGCGGGAAACTCGCAGGATCGGTCGCCGGATGCAATACCCAGTACCAGGCGGCCACCCGATAGCTGGTCGAAGGTTGTAGATACCTTAACCAGGTCGATCGGATGGCGCATGGAAAAAATTGCGCTGCTTGTTGCCAGAGCAATCGTCTTCGTCCGTGCAGCGAGAAACGCCAGATAGGTGAAGGGATCGAACACCTGTCCTGCATCGTCGAACGACGGGTCATGCAGAGGTACATCGCGCACCCACACGACGGCAAAGCCACGACGGTTGATGTCCGCTACCAGATCCGCTTGCCCAGCCAGCCAGCACGCGCATGTCGCCCTCATTGAAGCGTATTGGCAGGAAGATGCCTATGGTCAGCCGATCAGGGGCGAACATCCGCCGATAGCCTGGATGTGCGGAGAAAGCGGGAAAGGAAGCCCCGCCTGAAGCCTGGATAGAGGTTATGATTCTTATGTCCTGTGTGGTTTTCGACTCAAAGGATTCTTCGGTCAACTCAATCGAGAACGAGTTTTCCATCAATCGTATCGGACGTTTGATGAGGTACGAGTGGATCTATTCGACTACATCGAACGGTTTCACAATCCGAAAATGCGTCGTAGAGTTGCCCGGCAGGATCCGAAGTTTTCGACTCTTTTAAAACCGTCCGTGAAAATGGGGTAGAACCCAAGCGTCCGCACGGTGATTCGCCGTCCAGAGCGTAAGAGAATTTCACCGATGCCGATAGCCGGATCATGCGCACAGCCAACGGTTATCAGCAGGGCTACAACGCGCAGGCCGCGGTCGACGAATCGCTGTTGATCGTCGCCGCCACAGTCTCGAACATGGCCAGCGACACTGCGCACCTCATGCCCGTGCCGCACTCGCCGGAACTCGCGGATCGTCCGGTGCGCCGGGAAGTTCTCCGCCGCCAGCACGCGAAACGCCACTCCTAACGATTAGCCATTTATTTTCTGTGGGTTTACACTGGTCGAAATGAGATAAATAGTCACATGGGTGGAGGGCCCACGCTATGCCTCTCCAGGCTAAGCCATGCGGTAACGGCAACCCACAATCCAGCAGCATTGCCAGTACTTACACCTACGCTGAACTCGGTGCGACGCAGACCCGGCAACAGGCGGCGCTGGCCACCGAGAGTGTCTTGGCCATCAGTTACAACGGCTTGAATCAGGTGGTAATGATGGTCTCACCTCGTGATCTGGAAGACTTCGTGGTGGGTTTCAGCCTTAGCAACGGTACCATCAGCCATATCGATGACATTTACGACCTGCGCCTTGCGCAAGGGCAGGACGCCGCTTGGCATGCCGAACTGCAAATCAGCAGCCGCGCTTTCTGGAGCCTCAAGCAGCACCGCCGACAACTGACCGGCAGCAGTGGTTGCGGTCTGTGTGGAGTGGATGCCTTGGAGCAGGCGCTGCCGCAGCTGACGCCACTGACACCCTCGGCGTTGCCGGTCGCCGAACACCTGCAACAGCTACGCCAGCGCATCGATACCGCTCAACATCTGGCCCGTCACAGTGGAGGCATGCACGCCGCCGCATTTGTCGATCGCCACGGCGAACTGCTGCTGTGCCGTGAGGATATCGGCCGGCACAACGCCCTGGATAAACTGATCGGCGCCCAGTTGCGTGTCGGCCAGGACAGCCACGGCGGCTTTGCCGTGGTCACCAGTCGCTGTGGGCTGGAGCTGCTGCATAAGGTCGTGCGCGCCGGAATCGGCACCCTGGTCAGTCTGTCGGCTCCCACCACCCTGACCGTGGACTGGGCCCGTCGCCATCATTTGAACCTGATCCATGCGCCACACCGCGACGCTCCACGGGTGTACAGCCCGAGCCCCGAGCCCACCCGCGACCCCGACAAAACCCGATAGCCCATGCCACCCCCTCACTCGTCAATTCATCTCGACGGGTGAGGGGGTGGCGCATTCGAAACGCCTGACCGCATTCGGCCACTACGAAGCCGGAGCGAATGATCCAAGCGCAGTTATTGCGCCTGATGAGGAGATAACCATGGAACTCGGCAGAAGACAGTTCTTCAAGGTATGCACTGTCGGTGTCGCCGCCGCCAGCGCCGCCACCCTGGGCTTTGCCCCGGGCATTGCTCAGGCGACCCAGCCGCGCCAGTACAAACTGCTGCGAGCCAAGGAAACCCGCAACAACTGCACCTATTGCTCGGTCGGTTGCGGCATTCTGATGTACAGCCTGGGCAACGGCGCGAAGAACGCCAAGGAGCGGATCTTCCACATCGAGGGGGATCCGGACCACCCGGTCAGCCGTGGCTCGCTGTGCCCCAAAGGTGCCGGCCTGATCGACTACATCCACAGCGAACAGCGCCTGCAGTACCCTGAGTATCGCGCGCCAGGTTCTGACAAGTGGGAGCGCATCAGTTGGGACAAAGCGATCAAGCGCATCGCCCGCCTGATCAAGGACGACCGCGACGCCAACTTCATAGAGAAGAACGAGCAGGGCACCACGGTCAATCGCTGGCTGTCCACCGGCATGCTGGCCTCCTCGGCGGCGTCCAACGAAACCGGCATCCTCGACTTCTATTTCAGCCGCGCCCTGGGCATCCTCGGCATGGATTGCCAGGCTCGCCTGTGCCACGGCCCGACCGTATCGGCCCTGGCCCCGAGCTTCGGCCGCGGCGCGATGACCAACAACTGGGTCGACATCAAGAACGCCAACGTGGTGCTGATCATGGGCGGCAACCCTGCGGAGGCGCACCCGGTAGGGTTCAAATGGGTGATCGAGGCGAAGGTACGCAACGGCGCCAAGGTGATCGTGGTCGACCCGCGCTTCAACCGCAGCGCTGCGGTGGCCGACCTGTACTCGCCGATCCGCGCCGGCTCCGACATTGCCTTCCTTATGGGCGTGGTCAACTACCTGCTGATCCACGACAAAATCCAGCATGAGTACGTCAAGCACTACACCAACGCCAGCCTGATCGTGCGTGAGGATTACCGCTTCGATGAGGGCTTGTTCAGCGGCTACGACGAAGCCGTGAAGCAGTACGACAAGAGCAGTTGGGGCTACGAGTTGGGCGAAGACGGTTTTGCCAAGCGCGACCCGACGCTGCAACATCCGCGCTGCGTATTCAACTTGCTCAAACAGCACGTCAGCCGCTATACCCCCGAAGTGGTCACCAGCCTGTGCGGCACGCCCAAGGCCGACTTCCTGGAAATCTGCCAGATCCTTGGCGAGACCAGCGCGCCGAACAAGACCGCAACCTTCCTCTACGCCCTGGGCTGGACTCAGCACACCAGCGGCGCCCAGATGATCCGTGGCGCGGCCATGATCCAGCTGCTGCTGGGCAACATCGGCATGGCCGGCGGCGGCATCAATGCCCTGCGTGGCCACTCCAATATTCAGGGCTACACCGACCTTGGTCTGCTGTCGATCCGTCTGCCGGGCTACATGAACCTGCCGACCGACAACCAGCCGGACCTGGAGACCTATCTCGCCCAGACCACGCCCAAGGCGCTGCAGGCCGGTCAGGTCAACTACTACAAGAACATCCCGAAATTCTTCACCAGCCTGATGAAGGACCTCTGGGGCGACAAGGCCACCAAGGAAAACAGTTGGGGCTTCGACTGGCTGCCCAAGTGGGACCGCGAGTACGACATGCTCAACTTCATGAACATGATGTACGACGGCAAGGTCAACGGTTACATCGTTCAGGGTTTCAACCCGGTCGCGGCCATGCCCGACAAGAACAAGGCCAGCGCCGCGCTTTCCAAACTCAAGTGGATGGTGGTAATCGATCCACTGGCCACCGAAACCTCGACGTTCTGGCAAAACCACGGCGAGTTCAACGACGTCGACACGGCCAATATCCAGACCGAAGTCTTCCGCTTGCCATCGTCCTGCTTTGCCGAGGAAAACGGCGCCATCGTCAACTCCGGACGCTGGCTGCAGTGGCACTTCGCAGGTGCCGAGCCGCCCGGCGAGGCCTGGCACGACAGCAAGATCCTCGGTCATATGTTCATGGCGGTGCGCGAGCTCTATGAGCAGGAAGGCGGCATCTGCCCCGAGCCGATTCTCAACATGAACTGGAACTTCTCCACCCCTTGGGATCCGAAACCCGAAGAAGTAGCCAAACGCGCCAACGGCTACGCCCTGCAGGATCTTTACGACGACGTCGGCAAGCTGGTGGCTAAGAAGGGCGAGCTGCTGTCGGACTTCTCGCTGCTGCGTGACGACGGCTCCACCTCCAGCTATTGCTGGGTGTTCACCGGGTCCTGGACCGAGCAGGGCAACCAGATGGCTCGTCGCGACAACACCGACACCGGCCTGGGCTGTACGCCGGGCTGGGCCTTCGCCTGGCCGCAGAACCGACGCATTCTGTACAACCGTGCTTCGGCCGACCCGCAGGGCAAACCCTGGGACCCGAAACGCAAGATTCTGGAATGGAACGGCAGCCGCTGGATTGGCAGCGACGTGCCCGATTTTGGCGCGACCTTGGCGCCGGGCAACGAAGCCGGTCCCTTCATCATGCTGCCTGAAGGCGTCGGCCGGCTGTTCGCCGGTGGTAACATTAACGACGGCCCGTTCCCCGAGCACTATGAGCCGGTTGAGTCGCCCCTAGCCAACAACCCGCTGCATCCCAAGGTGACCTTTAACCCGACCATGCGCCTGCTGGAAAACGACGCCAAACGCATGGGCACGCGGGAAGAGTTCCCCTACGTAGCCACGACCTATTCGATTACCGAGTTGTTCCGTCACTGGACCAAGCACTCCAAGCTCAACGCCATCATTCAGCCCGAACAGTTCATCGAGATCGGCGAGACGCTGGCAGCGGAGAAGGGCATTGTCGCCGGTGACACCGTCAAACTGACCACCAAACGTGGCTTTGTCCGCGGCAAGGCGGTGGTCACCAAGCGTATCCGTGCGCTCTTGGTCGATGGCCAGCAAATCCACCAAATCGGTATTCCCTGTCACTGGGGCTACGAAGGCAGCACTAAGAAGGGCTTTCTGGCCAACACCTTGACCCCAGGCGTGGGGGATGCCAACAGCAATACCCCGGAATACAAGGCCTTCCTTGTGAACATTGAAAAGGTGTAACGGAGCGAACTTATGTCCATGCAATCTCAAGACATCATCAAGCGCTCCGCCACCAACGTTCTGACGCCACCATCCCAAGTGCGCGACAAGAAGGCGGAAGTAGCCAAGCTGATCGACGTGACCACTTGCATCGGCTGCAAGGCCTGCCAGGTGGCCTGTAACGAATGGAACGACCTGCGCGACGAGGTCGGCGAGAACGTCGGTGTCTACGACAACCCGCGCGACCTGTCGCCGGATACCTGGACCCTGATGCGGTTCGACGAGTACGAAAACGACGAGTCGGGCAAGCTCGAGTGGCTGATCCGCAAGGACGGCTGTATGCACTGTGCCGAGCCGGGCTGCCTCACGGCCTGCCCGCAACCGGGCGCCATCGTGCAGTACGCCAACGGCATCGTCGACTTCCAGTCCGAGCATTGCATCGGCTGCGGCTATTGCATCGCCGGCTGCCCGTTCGATGTGCCGCGCATCAGCAAGCAGGACAACAAGGCCTACAAGTGCACCCTGTGTTCCGACCGCGTCGCCGTCGGCCAGGAGCCGGCCTGCGTCAAGACCTGCCCGACCGGGGCGATTCGTTTTGGCAGCAAGGAGGACATGCTGCACTACGGCGAGGAGCGTGTTGAAGAGCTCAAAGGGCGTGGTTTTGCCGGTGCCGGTATCTACGATCCGGCGGGTGTCGGCGGTACTCACGTGATCTACGTCCTGCAACACGCCGACAAGGCGCAGCTGTATCACAAGCTGCCGACCGATCCGCGTATCAGCAGTGCCATTCACGGCTGGAAGGGCTGGCTCAAGCCGGTGGCGGCCGCCGCCTTCTTCGCCACGCTGGCTGGAACACTGTTCCACTATGTAGGGGTGGGTCCGCAGACAGTGGATGAAGACGAAAAAGAAGAGGAGACTCAGGTATGAATAAGCGCAACAGCCTTCTGCGTACCCCCTATGTGGTGCGTATCAGCCATTGGCTGATGGTGATCTGCTTCTTCCTGGTGGCCATGTCCGGCCTGTCCTGGTTCTTCCCTTCGCTGAACTGGCTGAACAACCTGCTTGGCGGCCCACAGCTGGCGCGGATCCTGCATCCGTTCCTGGGCGTGGCGATCTTCGTCTTTCTCGTCTACATTTTCATCCGTCTGGTCAAATACAACCTGCCGGAAGCCAGCGACGGCAAATGGTTCGTCAACATCGGCAAAGTGCTCAAGGGCGAACATGTCGATGGACTGGACACCGGCAAGTACAACGCCGGGCAGAAGGTGTTGTTCTGGGGGATCATGGGTCTGATCAGTTTGCTGTTGATCAGCGGCGTGGTGATCTGGCGTCCCTACTTCGCGCCGCTGTTTTCGATCCCGCTGATTCGCATCGGCCTGATGCTGCACGCCATCGCCGGCGTGCTGCTGATGCTGCTGATCATCGGCCACATCTACCTGGCGTTCTGGGTCAAGGGCTCGGTCGGCAGCATGTCCACCGGCTACGTCAGCCGCAAATGGGCCCGCATCCACCATCCGCGCTGGTATCGCCAGATCACCGGTGACACCACAAAGAAGGACCACCCATGAGTAGCATCAAGCTCGCCCCGGCTCAGGAACCCACCGGTGGGGTGAAACACGTTACGCCACTGCTGCTGCCACGCCTGAATCAGCATTACCAGGCCCGTGCCAGCCGCCTGGTACAACTAGCCAAAGGCCACGCCTTGGATGATTACCTGAGGTTCACGGCTGGCATCGCCGCCGCGCAGCAGCGGTTGCTCGACACATTTCCGCTACCGGACAGCGCCAACGCCCGACTTGAGTTGATAGACGGCCAAGCACCGCTGGATCACACCCGGCTTCATCGTGACCCTTATTGGCAGCAGGTATTGGGCCGCTTGATCGAAGAACTACGGCCGAACGCCTCGCCTGAGGCGCAAGCCGTGATCGACGAGCTGCGGGGCAGCCGTTCTCAGCAGTTGGAGCATCTGGCCGACAGTTTGCTCGCCGGCGACTTCGCCCAAGTGGGCAGCGGTCGGGCGCTATTCCTGTGGAGCGCGCTGTCGCTGTATTGGGTCCAGCTCGCCGCGCGTTTACCGCTTGAGGCCAGCGCTGAACTCGGTGAGCAGCGTCAGTTCTGCCCGGTCTGTGCCGCCTCACCCAGTGCCAGTGTGGTCTTGGGTGGCGACCAGAGCGGCCTGCGTTACCTGCATTGCGGGTTGTGCGAAAGCCGTTGGCACATGGTGCGGGTCAAGTGCAGCAACTGCGAGGAGGGCGACAAGCTCGACTACTGGTCGCTGGACACCAAGGACGCGCCGCTCAAGGCAGAGAGCTGCTCGCATTGCATGAGCTACCTCAAACTGCTCTACCTCGATCGCGCCAACTACCAAGAAGTCTTCGCTGACGACCTGGCTTCGCTGGCACTGGATGCTGAGGTAGAAAGAGAAGGCTTTGCCCGTAGCGGCTTGAATCCGCTCCTGTTTCCAGGCTAATCATCGAAGGGGCAAGGGATTGCTCCTTTATATGGCATGCGCAGGGTCTCACTTCCTTTACTACGCTAGGAGCCTGGGCGCCAGAAGTTTTCACCGACCCTGTTGCTGCCTGACCTTGAGCCTTAAGAGGCATCCTTCATTCGCGCGGATGGCACGGGGATGTTTGTCAGCTCGTCCACGGTAGAGAGCCTGATGAGGGCGGTGCCAAACCCATCGGCTCCTTACAAATGGATTCACGATTCTGTCAAGCAGATGCTTGGGGGCTGAGGGGATGGGGAAAAGCGACCGCCGTACAGAGGGGCGTCTTCGGGCGGTCGTAAAGGTAAAAACAAAAGGAGGTGCACTCCATGTGCGGGAATGAATGTAACCTAAATATTAGATAGCTTGCTACCTAATATTTAATCTGGATTGTTCTGCGGTCAGGCCAGAAAAAGCAAAGCCCCGGAGTCTCGCGGCTCCAGGGCTTCTATTTTCGCCTCCATCCCTAAATATTTGGCGAACGTGGCGCCGAGATTACCAGTGACGTGTTGATTGTTCACTACTGCTATAGGTGGATTGTGTTCGTTCGCAGGACGCAGAGGGGGAGGGATCTCGTACCAGTTTTTGTACCAGGGGTGTGTTTTTGAGGGCAAACACGGGGGGTTACCGTAAACCCCGGGTTTCATTACCTCAGAGTACCTTGCGAAACCTATTAATAATCGCGGTGTAATCATGTCCGTCCCACACCAGCAGATGGACTACTGCGGCCAAGAGGATCAGAAGTTCGGCGGGTTCTCCAGCGGAGTGTATGGGGTTTGAGGTCGCCGTAGAACCGCTTGCGCGTAGCCTCGACCACGCGGTTGCACAGCACATCACCCAATGTTGGTCGGTCGGTCTTGCACTGCTGGCGCAAAGCTTTCAGCCGTTCGAGATCGGATGCCAGTTCTTCTACGCTCGGTACATCCGCCTTCTTCTCCGGCACCTCGGACTGGCCGCGGGCCGTCAGTAAGATGGCGAACAGCAGCAACAGGGTTTTGTTCATGGTTCGATTTCCTCCGTGGTGTCGGGTTTGGAAAGTGCAACAGACCCGCCGTCCTGCAAGGCATCGGTTACATCGTCCCGTTCGATGAAAAGCGCCAGGGTTTGCGATGACTCACCGGCGGGCTGCAGCAAATAGGTCGTCAGCATCGGTGATCGACCGTCCAGCGACCGCGGCACAATGCCTGGCTCACGGTTAGCGACAATTTGCGAGGCACCCGCCAGTCCCAGGGCAAAACCTGCCGACACCAGCGCCATCATCAAATCCAGCGATGTAACCTGTTCAGCCACCAGTGGCTCTATATCTACGGTGCGCAACAGCGGGACCGTCGGATAGAGCTCTTTGTCTCGATGAACCATCGAAGCGGGGCACTTTTCCCCGGCGGGCAGCAGTTATCATTCGATACTGCTGGTGCGCGGGGATAGCGGAGTGCAGGCGCTGAGCGAACTGCGTGGTGGCAAGGTGGCTCTGAACGATCCAGCCAGCACCTCTGGGGTACTCATCCCCAATACCGAGTTTTCTGACGCCGTGGGCGAGCCGCTGGAGCGGTTCTTCTCCGCACAGGTTTATGCCGGCTCCCATGACCGGGCGCTGGACGCACTGTTGGCAGGTCGGGTGGACGCCGCTTTCGTTGCCGGCACACGGGCTGACGAATACCTCAATATCGGGCGTATCGATCGGGACACCTTGCGGGTGTTATAGCGTTCCGAGCCGATACACTACGATCCCTTTGTCTTCAGCGCCGGGGCCTGCGCCGATGTTCGGCAGCGGGTATGTGAGCTGATGACCACACCTTCACCGCAGATGTCGGCGTTCCTGAAGAGCCAGGACACAACGGGCGTTAATCCCGTCAGTCATGCGCACTACCAGCCGCTATTGCGGTTGATGACCCGCTGACGGGCTGCACGGTTATCTGCGCTCCAGCAACACCCCCGGGACGCTGTTGATGCTGGTACTGGCCTTCCCGACTCTGTGTCATGTCTTCCTTCAGGATGCGCTGGATCTCTAGTATGGCGGCGGCGTTCTGCTGCACACTGTGGCCTGAAATGATGACTTTCTCGGACACTGCATCGGGAAGGTGGGCGCTGCGGTAGGGTACCAGGCCATCATCAGAGTCAGCCAGTGCTACCTGCGGGTCGGCCTGGGCGATAATGGAGTGATAGCGCACCTGGCCTGAGATCGGCAGACCCGCGGCCGTACGCACGAAGGGGTCGTCCTTATTCAGGTTGTTGACGCTGTTGGGCATCGCCCTCAGCCGTTCGTGACTGCCGGCAGTCGCCGTGGGGATCAGCAGCTGGGTGAACTCTTCGAGTACCGTCACCGGAAGCCGGACCAGACCTGCCACCCAAAGACCCAGACGCCCGCCGGCAATGGTCGTGCCCCGGTGCGGAGCGGCGATGAAGATAGCTCGGCCAACCTGAGGGGAGGGCTCGAAACGCAGCATCGGGTTGATGCGCTCGATCTGCTGTGGGGTCAGCTGAGCCTGGTCCGTGGCGAGCTGTATCAGTGACTGGTCGGCTGTCGATACCATCAGGCGCGCGATCACGCCGCCCATACTGTGCCCCACCAGCACCAGATCGGACGAAGCAGGTGCCTGACCAGAGGGGTCGAAATGCGCCAGAGTCTCCCTTAGTGCTCGGCGAATCAGGCTGTGGTTCAGGGCTATTGGTATGTTGGTCGGGTAGTAGACCTGCCAGATCTGGTACTGCTGTCGCAGCAGTTCATCGCCGAGAATCTCATTGGCCAGTTCCACCCAGGCCTCCGGACTGCTGGCCAGGCCGTGCAGCATAACAATGATCCGCCTGTTCGGATCATAGGGCTGCATCAGATAGACATGAGGGCGCTCGATGCCGCCCTCACGTCCAAACAGGCTGAGCAGTGACTGTTGGCTGAAACCGGCGCGCGCCAGCCACAGGCCGTAGCCGGCCGTGAAATTGGCCGCCAGTGATACCGATTGGCCATGCAACATGATGGACTGTTCGACGTAAGGATCATGTACCGTCAGACGGGCGCTATGGGTCTGCAGCATGGAGTCCAGGTCTGCACCGTCCGGGTGCAACAGGATGGTCATGGATGGGGCGGGCATTTCGCTCCATGCCTGAGGTCGGGTGTTGCGTCTGGTGGCCGGGCGTCCACTCTGGGTCGGGGCTGCGGTCAACGGCTGGTCCGGCATGACTGCCACCAGTTCGGCGCCGAAGCCATCGCGTCGATAAAGGCTGCGCAACCCGCGAAAGGACAGCGACGAGGCCGGCAGGAGTTCTGCAGGCATCGCTGCATCACCAGGCAGGCGCATATTGCCCATATCCGTCTGCACTTGCCAGCCGGCGATGTTCTCGGTGGGCTGTGCCGAGAGTGGTGAGGGTGCCTGCTGACGCATCTCGAATACGCCGGTCACCGCCTGTTCGACGGCGTGGTTGTACCAGTCGCGCACCTGGGTCTGCCGATCCTCGAAGGCCCGCTCGCCGGGAGTGCGATCACCGAAGAACAGATAGGCATAGGCATGGCGGATGGTCTCAAACCAGGCGGCTTGCTGCTCCGTTCCGGGAGGCGAGGCTTGTGCCTGCGCCAGCCACAGTTCGGCCAGCGCCGCCAGGCGCCGATCCGTGGCGATGCCAGTCTCGGCGGCCAATGCTTCAAGGCAGGCCGGTGACGAGGGTGTTGCACATGGCCCTGCGTCCAAGGCGGCTACCCGGATGGTCTGGCTGGTCGCGTCGCTGATCTGGCCACGGATCAGGATATCGCCGCGCCTGAGTTCGATGGCTTCGCTCGCGTTCAGCGTATGGACTTCGACCGCTGGCCCGAACTCACGGAGGATCGAGCAACCGCTAAGCAATAATAGGGTAATGGCGAGCAGTGCCAGCAGCGGGCGAGGAGAGAAAAGAGTCATGGGTGTTTCTCGTCGATTGCCGTGCCGGGCACACCCAAGCGAATCGCCGTTGAGAAGCTGTGCTGCGATGCATCAAGGCCCAGCGCGCGCTGGTTGATGTAACCCAGCGATTGCAGCTCGGGGTAGCGGTAGCCAGGCACCAGTCCGCCCAGATCGTGAACGTACTCGGCGAAGTGCCCTGACAGCAGCAACCGGTAGTCCGTTGGCAGGTTCGGTGTAATCAATCGAGCGAGCTCGAACACCACCGTAGTGCAGTTGCTGGTCAAGGTGTTGTAGAAACGCGGCGCGCTCCGTAGCCCGTTGGCTGCCTCCAGATAGGCCAGAAACAGTGCACGAACATCCGCAGGTTCCATCTGCAATCGATAGAGGTAAACGTCCTCTCCCCGGACGTTGCTGCGGGTTCGCAGAATGTCCCGTTCATCGGCTGCCACCAGGGTCTGCTCGAACTGACGGAAGAAACCACCGATCGCTGAAAAGGACTCGTGGTGCTCCTTGCGTATTTCCAGGGAAAACACGATCTGTTCTCCATCGTCGAAGCCGAACGATACCAGCGTATGGGCAATGTGCGGCCCCATCCAGTAGGACAGCACGAGGTCTGCATGACTCAGACGGTCCAGGTTGTAGCTGCGCTGTTCCCAGCGTGGGGTGTAGTCGGTCTCACTGCGCCACTCGAAGTTGCGCACATTTTCCAGGTGTACCAGGTTGCCGTCGACCCTGGCTTCCAGCAGTTGGGCCACATCGTCAGCCCACAGGCGCTGGTGTGATGGTTGCAAAGTACTCCACCAACTGGCCAGGATCGCAACGGCAGCGACAAACAGCATGCCCGTCAGACGGCGTGCCCGTCGGCTGGGCAGGCCGGTGAGTGTTATCAGCATGGCCAGTCCTGCGGCGATCCACAGCCCAATGGCGATCCAGCGTGCTGCCGGCTGCGGCATCTGATGCCACAGTGCCAGTGCACCCCAAGCGGTCAGCAGCAACACTGCGAGGCTGAGCATCAGGCGTGCCAGGCGGCGTACGGCGTAATGTCTGGTTTGGCTCATTCAGACGGTACCTGTTCAGCCATTCTCGCAGCGGAAGACCGGTGACAGCGTTTGTCAGGCGCGTCCTTTTTTATAAATGACATGACAGGACCTTGTTCATGAGCATGGGGCAATAGCGAGCAGGGGCGGAGCATAGCAGCTCTTTCCTGGCATGCATCGGTACCGGCATCACGGGACAACGCAATGGGATGTCGGGACGTTGCCTAAGCAGTCTGCCAATTCAATAATGCCCGCAGCTCACGCATAAAAAAAACATCACCAATTCTTGCCGTGCGGCCCTATTGCAGGGCGGAACAGGCTCGGATGTCTGCTGAGAAAAAAGAGGTCAGGAGTGGGTGACCTGGGTGATCCATATTTTTTCGCCAGCGGCGTATTACTTGAGGAGAAGGCATTCATGACGGAGTCGGATAAGCGGTCGGTAGATGGTCTTGATCAGCAGGCACAGGCAGCATGGGCCACAATGTGCTCGTCCCTATCTCCTGAATCAGTGCTTATTCCCTGGCTGGATTGGGCCTCGCATCTGGTCAAGAGTCCAGGCAAGTGTGCGGAGTTGTCCAACTTGGCGTTGGCGCTGACCGAGAACCTGCAGGAGTACCTGCGTGATTCTCAGTCCAGACTGGCTGGCCAGGATGATAAGGCAGAGGCAGCGCGTCCTATTGAAGATCGGCGTTTCAACGATCCGGCCTGGGACCAATGGCCCTACAATCTGTTGCACCAGTCTTTCCTGGCGCAACAGCACTGGTGGGAACAAGCCACCCAGGATGTCTGGGGTGTGGATCAGCATCATCAGGATGTGGTGGCCTTCAAGGCACAGCAATGGCTTGAGATTTTCTCGCCCGGCAATTGGCTCATCTCCAACCCGGTGGTCTTGCAAAAAACCCTTGATGAAAGTGGCGCCAATCTCCAGCGTGGCCTGACCCACTTCCTTGAGGACTCGGTTCGGCAACTGAACGGCCAGCCTCCTGTGGGGGCCGAAGCCTATGTGGTCGGCGAGACTGTTGCAGTCACCCCGGGCAAGGTGGTGCTGCGTAATCGTCTGATTGAACTGATCCAGTACACGCCGACTACCGACAAGGTTCATCCAGAGCCGATTCTGTTCGTGCCACCCTGGATCATGAAGTATTACGTCCTCGATCTTTCACCGCACAACTCGCTGATCAAATACATGCTTGATCAGGGCTTCACGGTGTTCTGCATCTCCTGGAAGAACCCCGGCGTCGAGGAGCGTGAGCTGGGCATGGATGACTATCTGGAGTTGGGTTTTCACGCCGCGCTGGATGCCGTCAAGGCCATCGCCCCCAACAGCAAGGTGCACACGACAGGCTATTGCATAGGTGGCACGCTGCTGAGTATCGCTGCTGCGGCGATGGCCCGCGACGGCAGGAGCGAGGAACTGGCGTCAATGAGCCTGCTTGCCGCGCAGACCGATTTCAGCGAGCCGGGTGAATTGAAGGTGTTCATCGATGAAAGCCAGTTTGCTTTGCTTGAGGCGCAGATGGCGCAGGTGGGTTACCTGCGTGGCGACCAGATGAGCGGTGCGTTTCAGATGCTGCGCTCCTACGATCTGCTGTGGTCGCAACTGGTCAACCTGTACCTGCTGGGCGAGCGTCAACCGATGATTGATCTGATGGCGTGGAATGCGGATGCCACCCGCATGCCGGCCAGGATGCACTCAGAATACTTACGCCGGTTGTACCTCAACAACGACCTCAGCGAGGGCCGCTATCCGGTCAACGGTCGCCCGGTATCGCTCAGTGGGCTGACGCTGCCGGTATTCGGTGTCGGTACGGTTACCGATCACGTTTGCCCCTGGCCGTCGGTCTACAAGCTGCACAAGCTGGCACCCGCAGAGATCACCTTTGTGCTGACTAGCGGCGGGCACAACGGCGGGATTGTCAATGAGCCAGGCCGGCCCCGCCGCCATTACCAGGTTCTCACCCGTCCGCAGGGCGGCGAACACCTGACCACCGACGACTGGGCCGCCACCGCACCGCTACACCAGGGATCGTGGTGGCCCGAGTGGGTGGGTTGGTTGCAGGCACGCTCGGGGGTTGCGATAGCACCGCCTGGCATCGGGGCTGCCGAGCAAGGCTACGCGGTTCTGGCTGACGCCCCCGGCGATTACGTAAAAGAGAGGTGAGCATGACTCGACTGAAGGGAAAGAAAGGGTTGGTTGTCGGCATCGCCAACGATCAGAGTATTGCCTGGGCGTGCGCACGGTCCCTCCGCGCCAGCGGTGCCGAACTGGCCGCGACCTGGCATACCGAGCGCTCACGCCCGCATGTCGAGCCCTTGCTGCAACAGCTCGGGGTAGACATCCAGATGCCGCTGGATATTACCGACGACGCGCAGTTGCGGGCGCTGTTCGACTTGATTGAGCAACGCTGGGGGCGGCTGGACTTCGTGCTGCATTCCATCGCCTTTGCACCCAGGCAGGATCTGCATGGTCGGGTGGTGGACAGTTCCCGGGAAGGCTTCATGACGGCCATGGATGTGTCCTGTCATTCCCTGATGCGGTTGGCACGGTTAGCCGAGCCGCTGATGCCGCAAGGTGGCAGTGTGATGACCATGAGCTTCATCGGTGGCCGGGATGTGATTCCGAGCTATGGGCTGATGGGGCCGGTCAAGGCCGCGTTGGAATCGAGCGTGCGCTATCTTGCAGCCGAGCTGGGCGCGAGCAATATTCGGGTCAACGCAATCTCTCCCGGCCCCATCGCTACACGCGCTTCTTCTGGGCTATCAGATATCGCTGGGCTGATCGATGACAGTGAGCATCGAATGCCCATGCGTCGTGGATTGAATATCGATGATATTGGCCCGCTCTGTGCTTTTCTGGCCAGCGATGATGCCTGCGCTATCACCGGTACCACCCAATATGTCGATGGCGGTTTCCATGTTCTCAGCTGACAGTCGGGTTCTGTGCATGAAGTCACACTTTACTCATGGCCGCAGCGGGTCTGGGCTTGCCACCCTGGCGCTGAGCGTCGTCTTGGCAGGATGCGCGCCGCTGACCTCGCAGACGGCGCGACCACCGCTGCCGGTTGCCACAGACTGGCCGACAGAGGTGTCGCAGGATACACCCGGCACTGCTCCTGTTGAACTGTCCTGGCGCACTTATGTAGCTTATCCGCCGTTGCAAGCGCTGATCGAGACTGCGCTGGTCAACAACCGTGACCTGCGTCTGGCGTTGTTACGAGTGGAGGAAGCCCGGGCGAGTTACGCGATCCAGCGTTCCGACCAATTTCCCACACTGGGTATCGACGCCCAGGGCGGGCGCGCCCGTGTGCCAGGGGATTTGAATTATTTCGGGCAATCGGCGGTCAGCGGCGACTATCGCGCCGATGTCGGATTGAGTAGTTGGGAGCTGGATCTGTGGGGACGCGTACGCAGCCTCAAGGACGCTGCGCTGCAAGAGTATCTGGCTACTGATCAAGCCCAGCGTGCGGTTCGGGCTACGCTGATCGCCGAGGTTGCCCATGGCTACCTGGGGCTGCGCGAACTCGATGAGCGCCTGGCGTTGACCCGGCAGACCATCGCCACCCGCGAGGAATCCTATCGTATCTACAGCCGCCGCACTGAGGTCGGTTCGGCCTCAGTCTTCGAACTGACCCAGGTCGAGACGCTGCTGATCCAGGCTCGCACACTGGCCACGCAGCTGGAACAGGCACGGGCGGCACAAGCCAATGCGCTGGGCCTGTTGTTGGGTGCTCCAGTCGAACTGCCGCCGATCCACAATACCGAGGTTGCGCTGCGCGACGAAGCGGTGTTCACCGAGCTGCGGGTGGGGCTGCCCGCCGAGCTGCTGACCGCCCGGCCCGACATCGCCGCCGCCGAGCATCGGCTGGTCGCTGCGAATGCCAATATTCATGCTGCGCGTGCAGCGTTCTTCCCCCGCATCGCCTTGACCGGCAGTTGGGGATCAGCCAGTACCGAGCTCGACGGGTTGTTTGAAGGTGGTAGCCGGGCCTGGTCCTTCATGCCCACCATTTCTCTGCCGATCTTCGATGGCGGGCGACGTCGTGCCGGGCTCGATCTGGCCGAGGTGCGCAGTGATATGGCGGTCGCGAGCTACGAGCAGACCATCCAGACGGCGTTCCGCGAGGTGGCCGATGCGCTGTCGGCCCGCCAATGGCTGGGTCAGCAGGTTGGGTTTCAGCGTGAGGCCGTGGATGTGCAGACCCGGCGCGCGCGCTTGGCACAGCTGCGCTACGACAGCGGTGCAGTGACCTTTCTCGAAGTGCTGGACGCCCAGCGCGACCTGCTGGATGCCCAACAGCAACTGATGCAAGTGCGCCGCAGCCTGCTGGACAGTCATGTCTCGCTGTACGCCGCGCTAGGCGGCGGCAGCGCTGAACCCGATATTTCCACATCTACACCTTGAAGGCGCTTACAACCATGGCACAGACCGGTTCTAGCAAGAAAAACACTATTCTCATTGCTGGCGTGATCGTCGCAGCAGGGCTCGGCTGGTATGGCTGGAGTCAGTTGCAGGATGATGGTCCCGGTGCAGGCTTTGCCAGCGGCAACGGTCGCATTGAAGCCACCGAGATCGATATCGCCACCAAGCTCGCTGGTCGTATTGTCGAGATCCACGCCCAGGAAGGCGATTTTGTCACTGCCGGGCAGCCCCTTGTGGCGATGCAGATCGATGTATTGAATGCACAGCACGAAGAAGCTGAAGCCAGCCACAAGGAATCCTTGCAAGGTGTGGCAGCGGCACAGGCCCAGGTGGCTCTGAGCGAAAGCGAGGTGGCCACCGCGCGCGCCGTGGTGG
>NZ_WIWK01000104.1:0-21960 GCF_009600165.1 Pseudomonas sp. FSL R10-0399 | reverse complement strand
CAATTGCGCCAGAGCGAAAAACTGCTGGCCAGCCAGGAACTCAAGCGCACCCGCCAACTGTCGCAACGCGGCTTTGCCAGCGGCCAGCAAGTCGACCAGCAGCAAGCCCAATTCGACACCAGCAACGCCGCCGTGACTGCCGCCCAGGCCCAGGTCGCCGCAGCCAAAGCGGCCATCGCGTCCAGCGAAGCCCAAGTGGCGCAACTCACCAGCGAAATCGAAGACAGCAGCCTGCGCGCGCCCATCAACGGCGTGATCCAGCTGCGTCTGGCCGAGCCCGGTGAAGTGTTGGGTTCGGGTGGCCGGGTGTTCATGATGATCGACCCGAGCGACCAGTACATGAACCTGTACCTGCCCGCCGCCGTGGTCGGCAAACTGACCGTGGGCGCCGAGGCGCGTATCGTGCTCGATGCCCTGCCCGATCAGGCGTTGCCCGCCAAAATTTCCTTTGTCGCGGCCAAGTCGCAGTTCACCCCCAAAGAAGTTGAAACCCGCGATGAGCGCCAAAAACTGGTGTTCCGCGTCAAATTGCGCCTGACCGATCCTGAGGCCGTGCCCCAGGCCAAGCCAGGCATGCCGGGCGCAGGCTATGTGCGAACCGCCGATGTGGACTGGCCGGCTAATCTGCAATGAGCGACCTGGCGCTCAACGCCAGTGGCATCAACCACTGGTATGGCAAACAACAGGCGCTGATCGACGTTGCGTTCAGCCTGCCCAAAGGCACACGCTGCGGCCTGATTGGCCCGGATGGTGCGGGTAAATCGAGCCTTCTCGGGCTGATTGCCGGGGTCAAAAAACTCCAGCAAGGCACCCTTGAGGTACTGGGCGGCCCGATTGATGACCGCCATCACCGCAACACGCTGTACCCGCTGATTGCCTTTATGCCCCAAGGGCTGGGCGGCAACCTTTACCCTGAATTGTCCATCAGTGAAAACATCCGCTTTTTCGGCACGCTGTTCGGCCTGTCTAAAAAAGAATGCGAAGAACGCATGGAGCAGTTGCTCAAGGCGACTGACCTGGAGCGCTTTGCCGATCGCCCGGCGGGTAAGCTCTCGGGCGGCATGAAACAAAAGCTCGGCCTGTGCTGCGCACTGATACACGAGCCTGACTTGCTAATTCTCGATGAGCCCACCACCGGCGTTGACCCGCTGTCGCGGCGGCGCTTTTGGGAGTTGGTCGAAGACGTACGCAGCCAGCGCCCGCAACTGACGCTGCTGGTGGCCACGGCGTACATGGAAGAGGCCGAGCAATTTGAACACTGCCTGATGCTCGACCGGGGCAAGCTGATTGCCGCAGGCTTGAGCGAAGAGCTGGCCGCCGCATCGCCCAACGGCAAGCTGGATGAAGCCTTTACCCACTACCAGGGCGACAGTGGTCACAGCAATGAGCCGCTGGTGATTCCACCCCGGGTCGGCGACAACAGCGACATCGCCATTGAAGCCCATGACCTGACGCTTAAGTTCGGCGATTTCACCGCTGTAAACAAAGTCAGCTTTGCCATTGGCCGAGGCGAGATTTTCGGCTTTTTGGGCTCCAACGGCTGCGGCAAAACCACCACCATGAAAGTGCTGACCGGCTTGATGCCGGCCACCGAAGGCAGCGCCAAACTGCTGGGCAACCCGGTGAACGCCAAAGACCTGGCCACCCGCAAGCGCGTCGGCTTTATGTCGCAAAGCTTCTCGCTGTACGGCGAGTTGAGCGTGCGCCAGAACCTGGTGCTGCACGCGCAGTTATTCGACCTGCCCAAAGATGAAAGCCAGGCACGCATTGAAGAGCTGATCGAGCGGTTTGACCTGGGCGACGTCGCCGATCAACAGTCCGGCGAATTGCCGCTGGGCCTGCGTCAGCGTTTGTCTTTAGCGGTTGCCGTGCTGCACCGCCCCGAAGTGCTGATCCTCGATGAACCGACCTCCGGCGTTGACCCCGCCGCTCGCGATGACTTCTGGCGGCTGTTGATCGAGCTGTCGCGGGACCAGGGGGTGACGATCTTTTTGTCGACCCACTTTATGAACGAAGCCCAGCGCTGTGACCGCATCTCGTTGATGCACGCGGGCAAGGTACTGGCCTGCGATACGCCCGATGCGCTGCAACAGCAGTTCAAGGGTGAAACCCTGGAAGCCGCGTTTGTGACGTGCCTTGAGCAGGCGCAAAACGATCAGGGTGCCACCGCCCCGCCGCCCGACACCGAGGCCATCGCCGCACCAGCCGCCCATGCGCCGCCCCCGCCGAGCAAGAGCGGGTTCAGCCTGACGCGGTTGATTGCCGTAGCCAGCCGTGAATCCAAAGAACTGTTGCGCGACAAGGTGCGCATGGCCTTCGCCTTGCTGGGCGCCGTGTTCATGATGGTGATCTTTGGCTATGGCATTTCGCTGGACGTGGAAAACCTCGCGTTCGCCGTCTACGACCAGGACCAGACACCCCAAAGCAGGGCCTACCTTGAGGCATTCCGCAGTTCACGGTATTTCGAAGAGCACGCACCCATCCAGAGCCCCGAAGAACTGCACAAACGCTTGCAACGCTCCGAGATCAAAATCGCCCTGGAGATACCGCCGGGCTTTGGCCGCGACCTGTATGCCGGGCGCCAGCCCACGGTGGCGGCCTGGATTGATGGCGGCATGCCGTTTCGTGCAGAAACCAGCCGCAGCTACGTCCAGGCGGTGCACCAGGGCAACCTCGAACAGTTGAGCACCCTGAGCAGCCTGGCGCAAAACAAACAGTCTGCGGCCAAACTCGAAGTGCGTTTTCGTTACAACCAAGACGTTATCAGCGTGAACGCCATCGGCCCCGGCGTGATGGCGCTGATTCTCGCGTTTATCCCGGCCATGCTCACCGCGCTTGGGATCGTGCGTGAAAAGGAGCTGGGCTCCATTACCAACTTCTACGCCACGCCGTTGACCCGCCTGGAGTTTTTGCTGGGCAAACAGGCGCCGTATCTGGCGGTCAGTCTGGTCAACCTGGCGTTGCTGGTGGCCATGAACCGCTGGCTGTTTGGCGTTCCGTTTAAAGGTAGCGGCCTTACCCTGGCGTTGGGCGGCGTGCTGTATGTGCTGTCGACCACCAGCATGGGGCTACTGATTTCGGCGTTCACCCGCACCCAGATTGCCGCCATCCTGGGCACCATGATCATCACCAGCCTGCCGACCATTCAGTTCTCCGGGCTGATCGTGCCGCGCTCTTCGCTGGACGGTTCAGCGGCGCTGATGGGCATGTTGTTCCCCGCCGGGCACTTCCTTGATATTGCCGTGGGCACCTTCACCAAAGCGCTGGACCTTCGCCAGCTATGGCCGCAATGCCTGGCGCTGTTCGGGTTCTTCGTCGCCTTTACCGGCCTGAGCCTGATCATGCTCAAGAAGCAGGAGGTCTGATGCATAAGCTCTCGCACATCCTGCGCCTTGGCCTCAAAGAACTCACCAGCTTGCGTCACGACAGCGTGTTGCTGCTGTTCTTGCTGTACGCCTTTACGGTGGCGATTTACATGCCGGCGGCGGGCTCCATCATTGGCGTGCATAACGCCAGCGTGGCAATCATCGACGAAGACCACAGCGCGCTGTCACGCAAGCTCAGTGAATCGCTGCTGCCTCCGGAATTCAAAACCCCGCAAGCCCTGCCCTATGACCAACTCGATGAGGCGTTGGACAAAGGCGAATACACCTTCGTGATTAACGTACCCGCTAACTTCCAGGCCGATTTACTGGCCGGCCGCGAGCCTGCTGTGCAACTCAACGTGGATGCCACCGCCATGAGCCAGGCGTTTATGGGGGCGGGGTATATCGGGCAGATTTTCCAGCGCGAATTGCTCGATTACGCGGGGCAAGCCAACGCGGGCGCGAAAGCCCCGGCACTGATCAGCAGCCGCCCATTGTTCAACCCGAACCTGGAGGGCGGCTGGTTTTTGGCGGTGATTCAAATCGTCAACAACATCACCATTTTGGCCATCGTGCTGACCGGGACCGCGCTGCTGCGTGAGCGTGAACACGGCACCCTCGACCACTTGCTGGTGTTGCCGCTGACCGCACTGGAAATCATGCTCGCGAAGATCTGGAGCAACATGCTGGTCGTGGTGGTGTGCACCTGGCTGTCACTGGAGATCATCGTTAAATGGGCGCTGGGCGTGCCGCTGTCGGGTTCGCTGGCGTTGTTTTTGATGGTCACCGCGCTGTACCTGTTTGCCAGTACCGCGCTGGGGATCTTCCTCGCCACGTTGGCCCGCTCAACACCGCAGTTTGGTCTGTTGGCGATCCCGGTGATCATCCCCATGCTGCTGCTCTCGGGCGGCAGCACACCGCTGGACAGCATGCCCGAATGGCTGCAATGGGTCATGCAATGCTCGCCCTCCACCCACTTTGTGAGCTTGAGCGCGGCTATCTTGTTCCGGGGGGCGGGGGTTGATGTGGTGTGGCCCGACCTGCTGGCCCTGACGGCGATTGGCCTGGTATTCTTTGCCGTCGCGCTGGCGCGGTTCCGCAAGAGTTTGGCGTCGTAAGGCCCTTTACTCTTGTAGGAGCGAGCTTGTCTCGCGATCTTTTGAGCTTTTAAAAAGATCGCGAGCAAGCTCGCTCCTACAGTTTGTAATGCAGCGCGAATCGTTTACTGAACAATCAAATTATTGAACAGCAGGTCTTCCACCATCGGCTTGCCGGTCTCGTCCGTCATGACTTGCTGCACCTGTTTCAGTGCTTCCTGGCGCACTTTCTCTTTGGCTTCGACACTGCCCAAGCTTTCGCTGGTTTGCTGGGTAAACAAGCCCACCAACTGGTTACGGATCAACGCGTCATTGGCCTTGACCGCCTTCGCCGCTTCGTCACTCGACACGCGCAGCGAGATATCGGCCTTGTACACCTTGAGCTTTGCGCTGCCGTCCAGCCCGTAATTGCCCACAAACGGTGGGCTCATGGTGATGTAGCTAACCTTCGCGGCGCCTTCTGCAGCTTCTTCGGCAAGCGCCGTCATCGGCAAGGTCAGAGCCAGCAGCAATACAATCCACGCTTTCACAATTCGCTCCTTTGTTCGAGATGGCGGTAAGCATACCGGGGCAGCTTACAAACCTGTCTACCGTTATCGGCCAGCGCTGCAAAAGCCGTAGGTTTACTCGCGTTTAATCACCATGCCCCCGGACTCCAACAAGGCTTTGACGCTGGGCGGTAGCAGGTCGACAAATGTGCGGCTGATTCTGCGCTGACAGATATTCGTCACGTTGAGCATGCTTTGGGAAAGGTCGAACAAGCCCAGCGTTAGCGACTCATTGTCGTACTTCCCGTCAACCAACCCTGCAATCAAATGCTTTTGGGTTAGCCGGAATAATGTGACGTTCGCGAGCGGAATTTTCGTATCACTGCGAACATACCTATCGATCTCCCGATTGAGCTGCAGGCAGGTTGCGGTCACCAAATCGAGCGGCTGGTCGCTTTGTTTACCTTTCTTCACAGGCTCATACTCAAAAACCATGGGCACGAAGACCTCTAGCTGCTGCGGGTTATCCCCTGTCAGCGGCCGGCTTGAGAACCGCCACTCGCCAATGACCTTGAGGGCAGCCCCGGCAAACAAGGGATGAGAGCTGTAAACGATTTTCGGATCAACCACCGACCCATCAGCCTTGACCACAACTTTCAACCGCACCTCTCCATCCGAGCCTGCGTATCGAAGCTCATCGGGGAAGTCAGGCTTGATCAGGTATTTGACGTCAGGGAGCCACGTCTCTGCCCACGCACTCAGTGTCATGAACATCACCATAAACCCGACTAAGCCTTTCATCACCTTCCCCCCCGGACTCTGCGCTCACATGAGCACAGAGGGGAAGCATGATAGGAGTGTGTCGCCAGGTTTCTCAGCCCATGGGCTCTGATCCTGTTGTGGGATGGCTCCGATTAAATGGACAGAACCCTCAAACTAAGCCTTACGGCTTGGCCAAGACACAGCGCTTGAGGCGCGCCTCCAGGTTGCGGTCTGGCATGGCGTGGCTGCGCAAGGCGCTGATGGTCTGTTCGACGTAGTCACGGGTGGTACCGTAGCGACCGCTGGCGTTGGCCAGCACCTGGCTGAGTACGCCGTCCGGGAGGTTGCCCGCGTAGCTGGGCAAATGCCGTTCCAGTACAAACCCCAACGCCTGGACCTGGCTACCGTCTTCAAGCCGGCAGTTCAGCCAGTGCGGCCGATAGGAAGGCACGGGCATTTCACGCCGCCACAAGGCGTTGAGCGCCGCTTCAAGGTTGTCTTCAGGCAGGCGATAGGCAAAGCCACTGCACGAGCCACCACGGTCC
This sequence comes from Pseudomonas sp. FSL R10-0399, assembly GCF_009600165.1. Classification (NCBI taxonomy): domain Bacteria; kingdom Pseudomonadati; phylum Pseudomonadota; class Gammaproteobacteria; order Pseudomonadales; family Pseudomonadaceae; genus Pseudomonas; species Pseudomonas sp. FSL R10-0399. The sequence continues at coordinate 15,703 of NZ_WIWK01000104.1, read as the reverse complement.
AGGCCAAAGACCAGGCCGGGCAGTTGCGGCGTGCCTCGATGCTCGTGGGACCACAAATACAAGCCGCGATGGTAGCCATGCACCCGGCCCCGCACCCGCTCGACAGCTGTGCATTCAGGACGCCAGATAAGCGAGCCGTAGGCAAACAGCCAGACCGGACCGCCTTGATGGCACGCCATGGTGGCCTGCAAGGATTGCTGAAGTTGTTCTGGGGTCAGGGGCGCCCCAAGATCGAGTCGCGGAGGGTAAATAACGTTTGTACACGCTGATTCAGAAACAGTTATCACAGAAGGCATGGAGTCCTACAGGCATTGCATGCGGCGTACTAGAAAATAACGTTATGAATCTTATAGCAGTAAAAATGAAATAACCCGCGCGGCAAGACGTATGGCGGCCAGTAATCTGATTTGACGCAAATCAAGAGCCCCTCACCACGCCTCTCCCGGAGGGAGAAGGAACTGATTGGGGGATGCTGACGATTATCGGTGGCCTGTTTGCTGCGCGACAGAGCGGCGTCGAAGACGGGGTTACGTCAAGGACGGGGGGCGTAGGCGAACACGTCGGCGCGCATTTGGTGCGCGTCCATACCCGCTTCAACCAGCGCGTCGAGGGTGCCGTAGATCATGGCAGGCGAGCCGCTGGCATACACCGAGACAGCGCTAAGGTCGCTGATGTCTTCACACACCGCTTCGTGCAACAACCCGCAACGCCCTTCCCAGCCGCACAAATCACTGACGACCTTGTGCAAGAACAGGTTGGGGATCTGCTGCCAGGCGTCCCACTCTTCCAACGCGTAAAAGTCTTCAGGACGACGCACGCCCCAGTACAAATGCACCGGATGCTTGAACCCTTTGGCGCGGCAATGCTCGATCAGGCTGTGCATTTGCGCCATGCCGGTGCCCGCAGCGATCAGCACCAGCGGCCCGTCCGGCAATTCAGACAAGTGTGTGTCGCCAAACGGCAGCTCCAGACGGATCATTTTGTTGCGTTGCAACTGCTCGATCAGGCTGCGGGCGCTGTCTTCGCGCACCAGTACGTGCAGTTCAAGGTCGCGCCCCGAGTGCGGTGCGCTGGCCAGTGAAAACGCCGACTTCTCGCCGTTTTCACGCTCCAGCATCACGTATTGCCCGGCGTGATAACGCGGCAGTTTGCCCGCCGGTGCACGCAAACGCACCCGCCACACATCACCACCCAACTCGACACATTCGGTTAACTGACAGGCCAAGCTACGCACCGGTAATTCTCCCAACGCAAGGACGCCATCCCACAACACCACGCAGTCTTCCAGCGGCTCCGCCAGGCAGGTGTAGACCTCGCCATGGTCACGGACTTCACCCGCCTGCTCCACCTGCCCTTCAACCAGCAAGGCTGCGCACACGTGGCAATTACCATTGCGGCAGCTTTGCGGGCATTCATAGCCCAGGCGCTGCGCCGCATCCAGAATCCGCTCGCCAGGCAAGGTGTCCAATACGGCGCCTGAAGGCTGCAAGGTTACACGCATCAATCTATTCCTAATTGATTCCAGATGTCATCGATCCGGCGAGTCACGGCCTCATCCTTGACGATGACCCGACCCCATTCGCGGGAGGTTTCGCCTGGCCATTTGTTGGTTGCATCCAGCCCCATCTTCGACCCCAGGCCCGAAATCGGCGAGGCAAAGTCGAGGTAGTCGATTGGCGTGTTGTCGATCATCACCGTGTCGCGCTTGGGGTCCATGCGTGTGGTGATGGCCCAGATCACGTCGTTCCAGTCGCGCGCGTTGATGTCGTCGTCGGTGACGATAACGAATTTGGTGTACATGAACTGGCGCAAAAACGACCACACACCGAGCATTACGCGCTTGGCGTGCCCCGGGTACTGCTTTTTCATGGTCACAATGGCCATGCGGTACGAGCAGCCTTCAGGCGGCAGGTAAAAGTCAGTGATTTCCGGGAACTGCTTTTGCAGAATCGGCACGAACACTTCGTTGAGTGCCACGCCCAGAATCGCCGGCTCATCCGGTGGACGGCCAGTGTAGGTGCTGTGGTAAATCGGTTTGATCCGGTGGGTGATGCGCTCAACGGTGAACACCGGGAAGCTGTCGACCTCGTTGTAGTAACCGGTGTGGTCGCCGTACGGGCCTTCCGGGGCCATTTCGCCGGGGTGGATCACGCCTTCGAGGATGATCTCAGCCGTGGCCGGCACTTGCAGGTCGTTGCCACGGCACTTCACCAGCTCGGTGCGGTTGCCGCGTAGCAGCCCGGCGAAGGCATATTCGGACAAGCTGTCTGGCACGGGGGTGACGGCGCCCAAAATGGTGGCCGGGTCAGCACCCAGCGCCACAGACACCGGGAACGGCGTACCGGGGTGTTTTTCGCACCACTCACGGTAGTCCAGCGCACCGCCACGGTGGCTCAACCAGCGCATGATGACTTTATTGCGGCCAATCACCTGCTGGCGATAAATGCCCAGGTTCTGGCGGTCCTTGTTCGGACCTTTGGTGACGGTCAGGCCCCAGGTAATCAGCGGCGCCACGTCTCCCGGCCAGCAATGCTGAACCGGCAACAGGGCGAGGTCGACATCGTCGCCCTCAATGACCACTTCCTGGCACACCGCGTCTTTGACGACTTTCGGGGCCATGGAAATAATCTTGCGGAAGATCGGCAACTTGGACCACGCGTCTTTCAGACCTTTAGGCGGCTCGGGCTCCTTCAGAAACGCCAGCAGCTTGCCGATTTCACGCAGCTCACTCACCGAGTCAGCGCCCATGCCCAGGGCCACGCGCTCAGGCGTGCCGAACAGGTTGCCGAGCACAGGGATATCGTGACCCACCGGGTTTTCAAACAGTAAGGCCGGACCTTTGGCGCGCAATGTGCGGTCGCAGATTTCGGTCATTTCCAGTTTGGGTGACACCGGAACCTGGATGCGCTTGAGTTCGCCGCGCTGTTCCAGGCCGCTGATAAAGTCACGTAAGTCGCGGTACTGCATGCTTGAGCCTCATGTTGGCCGTGGCGTTGGGGCACCGAGTGTAGCGCCCAAGCCGCGTGATCTGAAGGGAGAGCTGCCCAAAATCAAGAAAGGTTAGACAGCAAAAAGCCGGGTTTCCCCGGCTCTTGCTTAACTTCCGGCGATTTACTTGCGCTTCATCGACAGGAAGAACTCATCGTTGGTCTTGGTCTGCTTCAGCTTGTCGATCAAGAACTCGATGGCTGCTACTTCGTCCATCGGGTGCAACAGCTTGCGCAGGATCCACATGCGTTGCAACTCGTCGTCAGCGGTCAGCAACTCTTCACGGCGGGTGCCGGAACGGTTGATGTTGATCGCCGGGAAGACGCGTTTTTCAGCGATTTTGCGGTCCAGAGGCAGTTCCATGTTGCCGGTGCCTTTGAACTCTTCGTAGATCACTTCGTCCATCTTCGAACCGGTTTCAACCAGTGCGGTGGCGATAATGGTCAGCGAGCCGCCTTCTTCGATGTTTCGCGCAGCACCGAAGAAACGCTTTGGTTTCTCAAGGGCGTGGGCATCAACACCACCGGTCAATACCTTGCCGGAGCTCGGGATCACAGTGTTGTAGGCACGGGCCAGACGGGTGATGGAGTCGAGCAGGATCACCACGTCTTTTTTGTGTTCGACCAGGCGCTTGGCCTTCTCGATCACCATTTCGGCAACCTGCACGTGGCGGGTTGGCGGCTCGTCGAAGGTGGAGGCAACCACTTCGCCGCGCACGGTACGCTGCATTTCGGTTACTTCTTCCGGGCGCTCGTCGATCAACAGAACGATCAAGTGCACTTCCGGGTTGTTACGCGAAATGTTCGACGCAATGTTCTGCAGCATGATGGTCTTGCCCGCTTTTGGCGGAGCAACGATCAGACCGCGCTGACCTTTACCGATCGGGGCGCAGAGGTCGATTACACGACCGGTCAAATCTTCGGTGGAACCGTTACCGATTTCCATCTTCATGCGTACGTTCGGGAACAGCGGGGTCAAGTTCTCGAAGAGAATCTTGTTTTTCGCGTTCTCTGGACGATCGAAGTTGATCGTGTCGACTTTCAACAGTGCGAAATAACGCTCGCCTTCTTTTGGCGGGCGAATTTTACCGACGATGGTGTCGCCGGTGCGCAGGTTGAAACGTCGAATCTGGCTAGGCGAGACGTAAATATCGTCCGGGCCGGCCAGGTAAGAGGCGTCAGCAGAGCGGAGGAAGCCGAAGCCGTCCTGGAGGATCTCCAGCACGCCATCACCGGAGATTTCCTCGCCGCTTTTCGCGTGCTTTTTCAGCAGGGAGAAAATCACGTCCTGCTTGCGCGAACGGGCCATATTTTCTATGCCCATCTGTTCGGCCAATTCGAGCAGTTCGGTAATCGGCTTTTGCTTGAGTTCAGTCAGGTTCATATAGGAATGACGTAATCATTTATGGAGGGGGAAATTAAGCTTTTGGCTTAATGAGGCCGCGCCGCAGAGAAGGCGACAGGATCGCGTACTAATTCGATAAGGAGTGCGTCGGCGACGGCTTGCAGGGGGCAGTGGAGAAACCAGTGCGGGGCCGAATGTACCACTTGAGTTTCATAGCGTCTAGTCCTTGAGCCATGAAAAAGCCCCGCAATTTGCGGGGCTTTTAACAACGCTTAGATATTAGCGTCGAGGAATGCAGCCAGCTGCGACTTCGACAGCGCACCGACCTTGGTGGCTTCAACGTTGCCGTTCTTGAACAGCATCAACGTTGGAATACCACGAACGCCGTGCTTGGCAGGGGTTTCCTGGTTTTCGTCAATGTTCAGCTTGGCAACAGTCAGCTTGCCTTTGTAAGTCTCGGCGATCTCATCCAGAACTGGCGCGATCATTTTGCAAGGGCCACACCATTCAGCCCAGTAATCGACCAATACAGCGCCTTCAGCCTTGAGAACATCGGCCTCAAAGCTAGCGTCGCTAACGTGTTTAATAAGATCGCTGCTCATGGAAGTCTCCGTGGTTGTAAGCAAAAACGTAGCACATCATAGCCGTCATCACCGCGTTCAGGAAGCTGACGGATGATTGTCTATTACTATGGCCGCACATGAGCCTGAGTATGACCCCCTTTCAGAACACGCCGGAGGTGACAAAAGCGATCCCGGTGCGCGAAGCCGCCTGGCGTATGTGCTCGCTCATGGCTTTGTGCGCTGGCCCGCTGGCGTGGCGCGCCAATGCGCGAAGGATTTTGCGGTGTTCTTGCCAGGTTTCCATCGCCCGTTCAGGGCGAATAAAGGGCAATTTCTGGCTTTCAAGAAAGATATCGGCGCGGGTTATCAGAATATTCGCCATGGTCTGGTTGCCACTGGCGCGCAAAATAATCTGATGGAACTCAAAGTCCAGTTGCGCCGCCCGGGCGAAGTCCTCGGCGCGCAACTCCAGGCGCATGGCCTCGACATTGTCTTGCAGCACGTCGAGTTCATCACGGGTCAGCCTCACGGCGGCCAATCCTGCCGCCAACCCCTCAAGCGCGTAACGCAATTGAAAGATGTCCTCAGGGCAGGCCTGCGCCGCAAAAGGCCAGTCAGACGCAGTGGCGATCGCTGCGGGCTCACCCACCGTTTGCACGTACACGCCTTTGCCGGGCTGGACGCTGACCACGCCCAACGCACTCAATGACGACAGCGCCTCGCGCAATGACGCCCGGCTGACCCCCAACTGCACCGCCAGATCGCGCTGCGAAGGCAATGCATCACCCGGCGCAAAGCCGCGCTCATCGATCAGTTTACGAATGGCCAACAGCGCCACTTCGGGTACCGCGCGTGCGCTTGAATTCATCACAAATCGACTTGATCGGCTGAGGTTGGAACGTAGTTGTAAAGCTATTGCCGGCGCTCGGCAAGTCACGCCCCACGGCGGTTCAAGCCGTGCACGCAACGCCCGATAGAGGTGCAAAAAGCTCGGCAACTGTTCAGACCAGTCCGACCGCCGCAAGCCTTCTGAACCCTGCCTCCCAGCCCTGAAACCGCTGTTGGCATGGCCTGTGCTCTGTCCAATGGCAGACATCACCGTCCACCCGATTTGGAGAGTTGCCATGACCCAGCGCTACAGCGCCCTGATATGTGCCTTGTTCGCCAGCCTGGTGCTGTTTCAGGCTCCGGCCCAGGCCAATCAACTTGATGATGTGATGGCTCGTGGCACCTTGAAGGTTGCCGTCCCGCAAGACTTTCCGCCGTTTGGCTCGGTCGGCCCTGACATGAAACCCCGCGGCCTGGACATTGATACGGCAAAACTGTTGGCCGACCAGCTCAAGGTCAAACTGGAACTCACCCCGGTCAACAGCACCAACCGCGTGCCGTATCTGACCACGGGTAAAGTCGACCTGGTGATTTCCAGCCTGGGTAAAAACCCGGATCGCGCGAAAGTCATCGACTTCTCCCACGCCTACGCGCCCTTCTACCTCGGCGTGTTTGGTCCGCCAGACGCAGAAATCAAGACGCTGGATGACCTCAAAGGTAAAACCATCAGCGTCACCCGTGGCGCCATCGAAGACATCGAGCTGACCAACGTGGCGCCTGCCGGTGTCACGATCAAACGCTTTGAAGACAACAACTCGACCATCGCCGCCTACCTGGCCGGGCAAGTGGACCTGATCGCCAGCGGCAACGTGGTGATGGTGACCATCAGCGAGCGCAACCCTAAACGCATCCCGGCCATGAAGCTAAAGCTCAAAGATTCGCCGGTGTATGTCGGGGTCAACAAGGGCCAGCCTGAGCTGCTGGACAAGGTGAACCAGATTCTGAGCACCGCCAAAGCCGACGGCAGCCTGGAAAAGAATGCGTTGCAATGGCTTAAAGAGCCGCTGCCAGCCGACCTCTGATCACCCGCAACGAGGTCATCATGGCTTATCAGTTCGACTTTTTACCGGTCCTGCAAAACACTGACCTGTTGCTGCGCGGCGCCTTGTTCACCCTGGAACTGACCGCCATCGGCACGCTGTTTGGCGTCAGCCTGGGGATTGTCGGGGCGGTGGTCCGGGCCTGGAACATCCGCCCTTTCGCCGCCCTGTTTGGTCTGTACGTTGAAGTGATTCGCAACACACCGTTTTTGGTGCAGTTGTTTTTTATCTTCTTCGGCTTACCGGGCCTTGGCGTGCACATCAGCGAATGGCAAGCCTCGGCACTGGCCATGGTGATTAACCTCGGCGCTTACTCCACCGAGATTATTCGCGCCGGCATTCAGGCCATCCCCAAAGGCCAGCTGGAAGCCGCCGCGGCGCTGGCTATGTCTCGTTTTGAGGCGTTTCGCTATGTGGTCTTGCAGCCCGCGCTGGCCAAAGTGTGGCCGGCACTGAGCAGCCAAATCATTATCGTGATGCTCGGCTCGGCGGTGTGTTCGCAAATTGCCACCGAAGAGCTGAGCTTTTTCGCCAACTTCATTCAGTCGCGCAACTTCCGGGCCTTTGAAACCTACGCCCTGACCACCCTGATCTACTTGTGCATGGCGCTGTTGATTCGCCAGTTACTGAATGCCTTCGGCCGCCGCTACCTGAGCAGGAGTCGCTGATGGACTTTACCTTCTGGGACATCGTGCGCAATTTGCTGGCGGGCCTGCAATGGACCGTCGCGCTGTCCGTCGTGGCCTTTATCGGTGGCGGCCTGATCGGCCTGCTGGTGCTGCTGATGCGCATCTCCAAGAGCCGCTTCGCCCGCACGCTGGCACGCGGCTATATAGAGCTGTTTCAGGGCACGCCCTTGCTGATGCAACTGTTTTTGATCTTTTTTGGCATCGCCTTGCTCGGCATCGACATTTCGCCGTGGATGGCCGCCGCCCTGGCGCTGACGCTGTTTACCAGCGCTTACCTGGCAGAGATCTGGCGCGGCAGCGTCGAATCCATTGCCAATGGCCAGTGGGAAGCGTCGGCCAGCCTGGCGCTAAGCCCGCTGGAGCAATTGCGTTACGTGATTTTGCCGCAAGCCTTGCGGGTGGCCATCGCGCCCACTGTGGGGTTTTCGGTGCAGGTGATTAAAGGCACCGCCGTTACCTCGATCATTGGTTTCACCGAGCTGACCAAGACCGGCAGCATGCTGGCCAACGCCACTTTTGAGCCTTTTATGGTCTACGGCTTGGTGGCGCTCGGTTACTTCCTCTTGTGCTACCCCTTGTCGCTCAGTGCGCGCTATCTGGAAAGGAGACTGCATGCCTCTGCTTAGAGTTACCGCCCTGCATAAATACTACGGCGACCATCACGTGCTTAAAGGCATCGACCTGAGCGTTGAACAAGGCCAGGTGGTCGCGATCATTGGCCGCAGCGGCTCGGGCAAAAGCACGCTGCTGAGAACTTTGAACGGCCTGGAGTCGATCAACGACGGGGTCATTGAAGTCGATGACGAATACATGGACGCCGCCCGCGCCGACTTGCGCAGCCTGCGCCAGAAAGTCGGCATGGTGTTTCAGCAGTTCAATTTGTTCCCGCACTTGAGCGTCGGCGAAAACGTCATGCTGGCCCCGCAAGTGGTGCAAAAAGTGCCCAAGGCCAAGGCCGCGCAACTGGCCCGCGAGATGCTGGAGCGTGTGGGCCTGGGCGACAAGTTTGATGCCTTCCCCGAACGCCTGTCGGGCGGGCAGCAACAGCGCGTGGCCATTGCCCGGGCGCTGGCCATGTCGCCCAAAGTGCTGCTGTGTGACGAAATCACCTCGGCCCTCGACCCCGAACTGGTCAACGAGGTGCTCAACGTGGTGCGCCAATTGGCCCGCGAGGGCATGACGCTGATTATGGTGACCCACGAAATGCGTTTCGCTCGCGAAGTCGGCGACAAACTGGTGTTTATGCACCAGGGCAAGGTGCATGAGGTGGGCGACCCCAAAGTGCTGTTCGCCAACCCGAAAACCCCTGAGCTGGCGAATTTTATCGGTTCGGTTGAGGTTTAACCCCTGTAGGAGCGAGCTTGTCTCGCGATCTTTTCAACCCTTAAAAGATCGCGAGGCAAGCTCGCTCCTACCGTTAGCGGGGGCTTTTACAGGGGATGTGTGACAAAAATTAGATCGTTTAAAAAATACGAGTTGTCAGGAACAAGCTAACGTCATCTCTTACGTGCTCCATATCAATGCATCGCACATCACGCGTTGGCGCGAGCGTTTGATCGTGGCACGATGGCGAAGTTATCGACCGAGACTCCTCAAACATGCCCCAATCCAAAAGCAAGAATCCGTCCCTGATCGCCGCTATAGACTTGGGTTCTAACAGCTTTCACATGGTGGTGGCCAAGGCTCAGAACGGTGAAATCCGCATTCTTGAACGTCTTGGCGATAAGGTGCAGCTGGCTGCCGGTATCGACGAAGAACGCCACCTCAACGAAGAGTCCATGCAGCGTGGCCTCGATTGCTTGAAGCGTTTTGCGCAATTGATCAAAGGCATGCCCTTGGGCGCCGTGCGCATCGTGGGCACCAACGCCTTGCGTGAAGCCCGCAACCGCAATGAATTTATCGTGCGCGCAGAACAAATCCTGGGCCACACCGTAGAAGTCATTTCTGGACGTGAAGAAGCGCGCCTGATTTATCTGGGCGTTTCGCACACCCTCGCCGACACACCGGGCAAGCGCCTGGTGGCCGACATCGGCGGTGGCAGTACCGAATTCATCATCGGCCAACGTTTTGAGCCCCTGCTGCGTGAAAGCCTGCAGATGGGCTGCGTGAGCTTCACCCAACGCTATTTCCGCGACGGCAAGATCACCCCGGCACGTTATGCCCAGGCATACACCGCGGCGCGCCTTGAGCTCATGAGCATTGAGCACGCGCTGCACCGCCTGACGTGGGATGAAGCCATCGGCTCCTCCGGCACCATCCGCGCCATTGGCCTTGCCCTCAAAGCCGGCGGCCACGGTGCAGGCGAAGTGAATGCCGAGGGCCTGGCCTGGCTCAAGCGCAAGCTGTTCAAGCTGGGTGAAGTGGACAAAATCGACTTCGAAGGCATCAAACCAGACCGTCGGGCGATTTTCCCGGCCGGGCTGGCGATTCTTGAGGCGATTTTTGACGCCCTTGAATTGCAACGCATGGACCACTGCGACGGCGCCCTGCGTGAAGGCGTGCTCTACGACCTGTTAGGTCGCCATCATCACGAAGACGTGCGCGAGCGCACCTTGAGTTCGCTGATGGAGCGCTACCACGTTGATCTGGAACAAGCCGCACGGGTTGAACGCAAAGCCCTGCGCGCGTTTGACCAGGTGGCCAAGTCATGGGAACTCGAAGACGGGGTCTGGCGTGAGCTGCTGAGCTGGGCGGCCAAGGTCCATGAAGTCGGCCTGGACATTGCCCACTACCACTACCACAAGCACGGTGCTTACCTGATCGAGCACTCTGACCTTGCCGGTTTCTCACGTGAAGACCAGCAAATGCTCGCGCTGCTGGTGCGCGGTCATCGCCGTAACATTCCAAAAGACAAGTTCGCCGAGTTCGGCGCCGAAGGCATCAAGCTGATTCGCCTGTGCGTGCTGCTGCGTTTTGCGATTTTGTTCTACCACATCCGTGGCAACCAGGAAGCGTCGCAAGTGAAGCTGCGCGCCGATGGCGATCACCTGGAAGTGATCTTCGCTGAAGGCTGGCTGGAACAGAACCCGCTGACCCAGGCCGACTTCGAACAAGAAGCCCAATGGCTGACGCGCGTCGGGATAGTGCTGACTATTTCGTAAGGCACCCTGCTTTGAAACACATGTGGGAGCGGGCTTGCTCGCGATGGGATCGACGCGGTTTGTTTGAAACACCGCGCCGCCTGAATCGCGAGCAAGCCCGCTCCCACAGGGTTATGTAGGGTTTACACCGACGGGCCGGTGCTGACGGTCAGTACCGGCAGGCTCAGGCGCTCCAGCAGGGTCGCTTGGGCGCTGCGCGGATTCTGGTTGCCGGTCGGCGTGTTGCGCACGTAACGACCGTCAGACTGCAGGCTCCAGCTGTGGGTGTTGTCCGTCAGGTAGCATTCCAGCTCCTTCTTGACCCGCAGAATCAGCTTTTTGCCCTCTACCGGGAAGCACGTCTCGACACGTTTATCGAGGTTGCGCTCCATCCAGTCAGCACTCGACAGGAACATCTGCTCTTCGCCGCCATTGAGGAAGTAGAACACCCGTGTGTGTTCCAGGAAGCGGCCAATGATCGAGCGCACGTGGATGTTGTGCGAGACGCCCGGAATGCCCGGACGCAAGCAGCACATGCCACGCACCACCAGATCAATGCGCACGCCGGACTGGCTGGCCTTGTACAGGGCGCGGATGATTTTCGGGTCGGTCAGCGAGTTGAACTTGGCGATGATGTGCGCAGGCTTGCCCTCTAACGCAAACTGCGTTTCGCGGGCAATCATGTCGAGCATGCCTTTTTTCAGGGTAAACGGCGCATGCAGGAGTTTTTTCATGCGCAGGGTCTTACCCATGCCGATCAGTTGGCTGAACAACTTGCCGACGTCTTCGCACAGCGCATCATCCGACGTCAGCAAGCTGTAGTCGGTGTACAGGCGCGCGTTGCCGGCGTGGTAGTTACCCGTACCCAAGTGCGCGTAACGCACGATCTCGCCCGCTTCACGGCGCAGAATCAGCATCATCTTGGCGTGGGTCTTAAAGCCCACCACGCCGTAGATCACCACCGCACCGGCGGCTTGCAGACGGCTGGCCAGTTGCAGGTTGGACTCTTCGTCAAACCGCGCACGCAATTCGATCACCGCGGTCACTTCTTTACCGTTACGCGCGGCATCCACCAGCGCATCGACGATTTCAGAGTTGGCGCCGCTGCGGTACAGGGTCTGGCGCACAGCCAGTACATGCGGGTCTTTGGCCGCCTGACGCAGCAGATCGACCACCGGGGTGAAGGACTCAAACGGGTGCAGCAGCAAGATGTCCTGCTTGCTGACCACGCTGAAAATGTTCTCGCTGTTCTGCAACAGCTTCGGAATCGCCGGGGTGAACGGCGTGTATTGCAGCTCCGGATGGCTGTCCAGGCCGGTAATGCTGAACAGCCGCGTGAGGTTCACCGGGCCGTTGACCTGGTACAGCTCGGTCTCTTGCAGGTTGAACTGCTTGAGCAGGTAATCCGACAGGTGTTTAGGGCAGGTGTCGGCCACTTCCAGACGCACCGCATCGCCGTAGCGACGCGAGAACAGCTCGCCGCGCAGGGCACGGGCCAAGTCTTCTACATCTTCGGTGTCAACGGCCAGGTCGGCGTTACGGGTCAGACGGAACTGGTAGCACCCCTTCACCTTCATGCCCTGGAACAGGTCATCGGCGTGGGCGTGGATCATCGACGACAGGAACACGTAGTTGTCGCCTGGGCCACCGACCTCTTCAGGCACTTTGATCACACGCGGCAACAAGCGCGGCGCCGGGATGATCGCCAGGCCGGAATCGCGACCAAAGGCGTCGATGCCTTCAAGCTCAACGATAAAGTTGAGGCTCTTGTTCACCAGCAGCGGGAACGGGTGCGTCGGGTCGAGACCGATCGGGGTAATGATCGGCGCGATTTCGTCGCGGAAGAACTTGCGCACCCAGACCTTGATCTTGGTGTTCCAGTAACGGCGACGGATAAAGCGCACCTGATGCTTTTCAAGCTCGGGCAGCAGGATGTCGTTGAGGATCGCGTATTGGCGATCAACGTGGCCGTGTACCAGCTCGCTGATCCGGGCCAGCGCCTGGTGCGGCTGCAAGCCATCGGCGCCCGCTTGTTCGCGAGCGAAGGTAATTTGTTTCTTCAGGCCGGCCACACGAATTTCGAAGAATTCGTCCAGGTTGCTGGAGAAAATCAACAGGAACTTCAACCGCTCAAGCAGCGGGTAGGACTCATCCAGCGCCTGCTCAAGCACCCGGATGTTGAATTGCAACTGCGAGAGTTCACGGTGGATATACAGGCTGCTGTCATCCAGACCCGGAATGGCAATGGCTGGTTGCGCCGCCGCTGGCGCTTCAGGCGCAGCAGGTGCGTGAGCTTCCGGCACGGGCGGTGTCTCAGTGGCCTGCTCCACAATGGGCTCAGCCTCAGTAGCAACGAGTTCTGTCTGTCCTTCGGTATTCATTGAATGTTCCTGTAAGAGCGGGTTTGACTCTCGTGACCGTTTAGCGGCGCGTGCAATCAAGCTGCCAGAATGCCACCAACGCCAATGGGTTTAAACCGCTCATAGGCGCTTTATGCGGGCTGGAGCCGATTAGAGGGCTTTTTGTCAATTTTGTTCTGCAACGATGCTTATTGTGGGAGCGGGCTTGCTCGCGATGGCATCGCCGCGGCGATCCTGAAGAACCGCAGCGGCTGAATCGCGAGCAAGCCCGCTCCCACAGATGTTGAGCACTGTCCATCTACGCGCGACCGTTATAGCAACGTGTCATGAATCCTAGATGACAACCCTTATGATGTAGGTCAAATACTTACGATTTGTAGGAATTGTTCATGAGAAGACACAGTTCGATACTTTCCTGAACGTCCCTTAAGGCGTAGGCTGCGCGTTCATTTCTCCAGCATCCAGACAATGCTCCAACAATTTCTTCAAGAATTCGGTTACTTCGCCCTGTTTCTAGGGACGTTCTTTGAAGGTGAGACCATCCTGGTTCTCGCAGGCTTCTTGGCGTTCCGCGGATACATGGACCTTAAAGTGGTCATGATCGTGGCGTTCCTCGGCAGTTATGCCGGCGACCAGCTGTGGTACTTCCTGGGGCGCAAACACGGCCGCAAATTGTTGGCGCGCAAACCGCGCTGGCAACTCATGGGCGACAAGGCGCTGGAGCATATCCGCAAGCACCCGGACATCTGGGTCTTGAGCTTCCGCTTTGTGTACGGTCTGCGCACCGTCATGCCCGTGGCCATTGGCCTTTCAGGCTACCCGCCGGGCCGCTACCTGCTGCTCAACGGGATTGGTGCCGCCATTTGGGCCGTTGCCCTGGCCACCGCCGCCTACCACTTTGGCGCCGTGCTGGAAGGCCTGCTAGGCAGCGTCAAAAAGTACGAGCTGTGGGTACTGGGCGCCTTGCTGGTGCTGGGCGGCTGCCTGTGGCTGCGCCGGCGCTTCAAGAACGCGCGCCTGGCCAAACAGACCGCGCTGGAAGAAAAAAACAAAGCCGCTGAAGTTAACACTCCACCAGCGGAATAAGCCGGTGTGTGCGCTCGCACACACCCTCTCCCTGGGCGCTGCACCGCAGCGCCTGCGTGATCGCGGAACCTCCCACTGGCATCAGTTGCCAAATAAAGAGACAGTAACGCCACGAACAAGGAGACCCACCATGACCACCAAAAATATTGCCGTTGTTCTTTCCGGCTGTGGCGTCTATGACGGCACCGAAATCCACGAAAGCGTGATCACCCTGCTGCGCCTCAGTCAGCGCGGCGCCCACGTGCAATGCTTCGCGCCGAACATTGCGCAACTGCACGTCATCAACCACCTGACCGGCGAAGAAATGCCCGAGTCGCGCAATGTGCTGGTCGAGTCGGCGCGGATCGCCCGAGGCGAGATAAAGGACATTCGTGAAGCCAAGGTGGACGACTTTGACGCGCTGATCGTACCCGGCGGGTTTGGCGCCGCCAAAAACCTTTCTAGCTTCGCCACTGAAGGCGCTGCCTGCAGCGTTCAAGCCGATGTACTGGCCTTGGCCGAAGCCTTTGCCGAGGCGGGCAAGCCGATCGGTTTGATGTGCATCTCACCGGCCATCGCCGCCAAAATCTACGGCCCTGGCGTCATCTGTACCATCGGCAAAGATGCAGACACCGCCGCTGCGGTAGAAAAAATGGGCGGCACTCACCAAGAATGTGAAGTCTCTGACATCGTCGAAGACAAAGCCCGCAAACTGGTCAGCACCCCGGCCTACATGCTGGCCCAGTCCATCAGCGAAGCCGCTTCTGGCATCAACAAAATGGTCGACCGCGTCTTGGAACTGACCCAGCACGCGTAATCAGCCCCGCGCGAGCCGGGTCAGAATCCGGTCCAGTGCATTGGCGAACGCCTGCTTATCGCGTTCGCCATAAGCACCCTGCCCGCCGCCGACCTGGCCTTGCTCACGCAAATCGGTAAACAGATTGCGCACCGCCAGCCGCTCGCCCATGTTCTGCGCGTCAAACTCTTTACCGCGCGGGTCCAGCGCTGCCACACCCTTCTTCACCAGCCGGTCAGCCAGCGGCACATCGCTGCAAATCACCAACTCGCCGGGCACGGCATGCTCGACCAAATAGTCATCCGCCGCATCCGGGCCACTGGGCACCACAATCAGCTTGACCAACGTATACGTCGGCTTGACCTGACTCTGCCCGGCCACCAGCACCACCTCAAACTGACGCTTGAGCGCGAATTTGATGACCTGATCCTTCGCAGCCTTGGGGCAAGCGTCTGCGTCGATCCAGACACGCATGGGGGTAGCTCCTGATAATAAGCAACAAAAAACGGTGGGAGCGGGCAAGCCTCGTTCCCACCCGTGTTCAAGAAGCCTGTTCCCGACGCTTTTCAGCCAGTCTGCTGCGGCTGTAGAGCACGATGATCGCCAGGATGGCGATGGCTTGTGCGCTGAGCGAGTAGGCGTCTGCGTGGATGCCGAGCCAGTCGAACTCGAAGAACGGCACAGGTCGTGTGCCAAAGATTCCGGCTTCCTGCAGGGCTTTGACGCCATGGCCGGCGAAGACGACGGACAAGGCGCACAGCAGCGCGGCGTTGATGCCGAAGAATACGCCCAGTGGCAATTTGGCTGAGCCGCGCAGGATGATCCACGCCAGGCCGATCAGCAGC
Organism: Pseudomonas sp. FSL R10-0399; assembly: GCF_009600165.1. Classification (NCBI taxonomy): domain Bacteria; kingdom Pseudomonadati; phylum Pseudomonadota; class Gammaproteobacteria; order Pseudomonadales; family Pseudomonadaceae; genus Pseudomonas; species Pseudomonas sp. FSL R10-0399. The sequence goes on along the minus strand of NZ_WIWK01000104.1, from coordinate 45 downwards.
ACCAGCGCCGTGGCGCCGCCCGCCAGTACGGCGTCATGCCCGGCC
>NZ_WIWK01000103.1:0-21987 GCF_009600165.1 Pseudomonas sp. FSL R10-0399 | reverse complement strand
ATCAGAGCCCAGTCGCGCCCAACTGCCGCCGCCCAAGGCCAATACCACGGCATCCGGCTTGAGTTGTTTTTCGCCCTCGGGGCTGTCGATGCGCAACTGGCCGTCGGCTTGCCAGCCCAGCCAGCGGTGGCGGGTGTGGATAACTACGCCGGATTCGCGCAGGCGCTTGAGCCAGGCGCGCAGCAGCGGCGCGGCTTTCATGTCGGTGGGGAACACCCGGCCCGAACTGCCGACAAAGGTTTCGATGCCCAGGTCGTGGATCCACTGGCACAAGGCGTCGGCATCAAACGCCCGTAGCAACGGCGCCATGTGCGGCGCCCGCTCGGCATAACGCGACAAAAACGCCGGGTAAGGTTCGGAATGGGTGATGTTCATGCCGCCGACACCGGCGAGCAAAAACTTGCGGCCGACCGACGGCATGCCGTCAAACAGATCAACCTGCACGCCCGCCTGGCTCAACACTTCGGCAGCCATCAAACCGGCGGGGCCACCGCCAATAATGGCGACGTGCGGGGAAGGGGAGGACGTGGGTTCAGTCATGGCAAGGCTGCAAATCGGCGAAATAAGCCGGGCATTCTACCTGAGGAACACCCAATACCCTGTGTAGGAGCGAGCTTGCCTCGCGATCTTTTGATCTTTTTAAAGATCGCGAGGCAAGCTCGCTCCTACACAGGCAAGGGCTGTACGAAAAACGTACAGCTTTCTGCAGGCCATACGCACCGTGGCCTGCAAGGGCTTTCACTCAGGTTATCCACAGGCAGTTCCACAGGCATTGTGGGTAAAAGACCCACAGCTTAATGACCGCCTGATGACAACCAGACCTTCTGCGCACTGTGGTGCAAGATCCCGTGCCGCCGCGCCAGCGCTTTGCGGTCTTTGCTGTAGCCGCCGCCAATCACGCCCATCACCGGAATATCCCGGCCCAGGCAATGGCGCATCACGCTTTCATCCCGTGCCGCGACGCCTTCATCGGTCAGCTTCAAATAGCCCAAGGCATCGTCTTTATGCACATCCACGCCAGCGTCGTACAACACCAGGTCCGGCTGATACAGCGGCAACAGGTAATTGAGCGCCTCGTCGACCACCTGCAAATACTCGGTGTCGCCCATGCCCATGGGCAGGCCGATGTCCCAGTCGCTTTGCGCCTTGCGAGCCGGAAAATTCTTTTCACAGTGCAGGGAAACGGTAATGGCTTCGGGCGTATGTTCAAGAATCCGCGCCGTACCATCGCCCTGATGCACGTCACAGTCGAAGATCAGCACGCGGTCCACCCGGCCGCTTTCCAGCAAGTAATGGCTGATCACCGCCAGGTCATTGAAGATGCAAAAGCCCGCCGGGTGATCGTAGTGGGCGTGGTGGGTGCCTCCGGCCAAGTGGCAGGCCAGCCCGTGTTCAAGGGCCTGTTCGGCGGCCAGCAGTGAGCCGCCCACGGCGCGAATGGTTCGCCGCGCCAGGGCTTCACTCCAGGGCAAACCCAGGCGGCGTTGATCTTCACGGGCCAGTTCGCCGGCCATGTAGCGCTCGATATAGGCGCGGTCATGGGCCAGCGCGAGGATATCCACAGGGCACAGCTCGGGGCGCAGCAAATCGGCATCGCGGGTCAGCCCGGTGTCGATCAGGTGATCGTGCAGCAGGCGGAACTTGTCCATCGGGAAGCGATGCTCCGCGGGAAACTCCGGGCTGTAGTCTTCGTGGTAGATGAGCGGTACGGGCATAAGGATTTCACGTCGGAACGAGCGCTGGATATTAACAGCGCTGTACACTGCTGGGCATGTGCAAAGCCCGGTAACCACTGGAGAGGCCTGATGGAGCAGATCAAAGAGCTGGAAAGTCCGCGTTTGCGCCTGCGCCCCTGGCGTGACACTGACTTGCCAGAGTTCGCTGCCCTGTGCGCTGACCCGCAGGTAATGCGGTACTTCCCGGCGCCCTTGAGCCGCCTCGAAAGCGCAGCCCTGATTGGCCGTTTTCGCGGTCACTTTGCCGAATACGGCTACGGTATGTGGGCATTGGAGCGTAAAGACACCGGCGCCTTTATTGGCTGTACCGGGCTGTTAAATGTCAGTTTTGCCGCTGCATTCACCCCGGCCGTTGAAATAGGCTGGCGACTGGCGCCTGAACATTGGGGGTTGGGCTACGCCAGTGAGGCGGCCTGGGCGGTGTTGCGCTGCGCCTTTGATCGGCTGGCGCTGGATCAAGTGGTGTCGTTCACCAGCGAGCCCAACCTGCCATCGCAAAAGGTCATGCAGGCCATCGGCATGCAGCGTGACCTGGACGGCGACTTTGAACATCCCAAGCTGGTTGAAGGTCATCCACTAAGGCCGCATGTGCTGTATCGCATTTCACGGGCACAGTGGCTGGAAACGTTGCACGGTTAAACGGGCTGAGGCCTGAGCCGAAATTTTTTGTTGGCCGACGTAGCGAAGATTACGACGGTATTGCTCTGTGTGAGGAGAGTCTGAATGAGCCAAGTATTGGATGATCTGGTCAACTTGTTGACCCTGGAACCGATTGAAGAGAACCTCTTTCGCGGTAGCAGCCAGGACTTGGGCTTTCGCCAGCTGTTCGGCGGTCAGGTGCTGGGACAATCGTTGTCGGCCATGAGCCAGACTGTAGAAGACGCTCGGCACGTGCACTCATTGCACGGTTATTTTTTGCGCCCCGGCGATGCCAGCTTGCCGGTGGTGTACCAGGTTGACCGGGTGCGTGATGGTGGCAGTTTCAGCACCCGCCGGGTGACTGCCATCCAGAAGGGCCAACCGATTTTCACCAGCAGCGCGTCGTTTCAATACGATGAGAACGGCTTTGAACATCAAAACCCGATGCCCGACGTGGTGGGGCCTGAAAACCTGCCATCCGAGCTTGAGATGATTCGCCAGCGCGCGGACCTGATCCCTGAATCAATGCGTGAAAAACTGCTGTGTGCCAAGCCCATCGAGTTCCGCCCGGTGGTCGGTGAAGACCCGTTCAACCCACAGGTCAGCGACCCGATCAAATACGTGTGGTTTCGCGCCGACGGCACCTTGCCCGACAACCTGGCCCTGCATAAGTACCTGCTGGCCTACGCTTCGGACTTCGGCTTGCTGACCACCTCGCTGCTGCCCCATGGCAAAGGCGTGTGGCAACGCGACATGCAAGTGGCCAGCCTCGACCACGCGCTGTGGTTCCACGGCGAGCTGCGCATGGATGACTGGTTGCTCTACGCCATGGACAGCCCGTGGGCGGGTAACTCGCGCGGGTTCTCGCGCGGCAGTGTCTACAACCGCGCGGGTAAACTGGTCGCCTCGGTGACGCAGGAAGGCCTGATCCGCCACCGCAAGGACTGGGCATGACACTCAAGGACATCAAGCATTGGGTGTTCGACATGGACGGCACCCTGACCCTCGCCGTGCATGACTTTGCGGCGATTCGTCAGGCATTGGGCATCCCGCCCGAAGACGACATCCTGACCCACCTCAACGGCTTGCCCGCTGACGAAGCGGCCGCCAAGCATGCCTGGTTGCTGGAGCATGAGCGCGAACTGGCATTGGCTTCCACGCCAGCGCCGGGCGCAATCGAGCTGGTGCGCGACCTGGCTGCCCGTGGTTACCGCCTGGGCGTGTTGACGCGTAACGCTCAAGAGCTGGCGCACATCACCCTCAAGGCGATTGGTCTGGATCAGTGCTTTGCGCCGCAGGACGTATTGGGGCGCGAGAACGCCGCGCACAAACCCGACCCCGATGGCCTACTGCAGTTGGCGCAAGCCTGGGCTGTTGCGCCGTCGGACATGGTGATGGTGGGCGACTACCGTTTTGACCTGGCATGCGGCCGTGCGGCCGGGAGCAAAACGGTATTGGTCAACGTCCCGGACAATCCGTGGCCCGAACTGACCGACTGGCACGCCAAAGACTGCGCCGAACTCCATCAACTGCTGAATTGACTCCCCACCTCTGTAGGAGCGAGCTTGCCTCGCGATCTTTTAATCGATCAAAAGATCGCGAGGCAAGCTCGCTCCTACAAAGAGCAGGGCGAACTTACCTTGCGAACAGCGCCTTTTGCCCTTCTGGCGAGGTGAACATTTCATCGCCGTTGTGGCCAACCCCCGGCACTTCAACCAAGCGTTGGTTGAGCCCCTGCGGATGGCGCTGGGTCAGGTAGTCAAAGTAGTTGTGCCCGCGTATCAAGCGATACGCGCCCTGGGCTTCGGCTTCGCAGCTTTTATCCAGCGCCGGATGGTTGGGGTCGGTGTCTTTGGCCCCGAGCAAATAGGTAATGTCGCGGCTCACATAGTTTTGCTCAAGCGTGTGGTGCTTTTGCCCGGCCACATAGGCGGGCAAGTCTTTCAGCCCGTATTTCCAGGTATTGAAACCGGGGCAGGTGGCCGGATCAAAGTTGGACACCGGGCGCTGTTTGTCGAAATAGGCGTAGGACGACGGGTTGGCAATCACGTAACGCACCTTGATGCCTTCGGCCTCCAGGGCTTTGTCCGCCTGGGTGGTCAGGGCATAGCGCTGCGCCACTTGTGCTCCGCCCGAATGCCCGGCAATGACCACTTCGCGCAAATGGGGGAACAACTTGCGGTCGCCCAGGCGTTGCAGGATCTGGTCTATGGCCGCGTACGAACTCAAGGGTGTTGGGCTGATCGCGGGCTCACCGGCCATCCAGTCATTGGCGTGCCAGCGCAGTACATCGTTGGGCAACGTGTGGCGGGTGCCATCACTTTCATTGAGAAACTGCGGCGCAATCACCAGGGTTGTGGATAACTGCCCGGCTTGCGTCGCGGCTTTTTCGCCACTCTCCAGATAGGTTTGCGCATTGCGCAAGCGACCATGGATCACAATCAGCGCCCGCTGCACAGCGGGCAACGGTTGATTCCAGTTTTGACTGAGCCCGATATTCAGCTCGCTCGTGCCGATCTTCATCTGATCGGGGCTTAACACTTTGACCCCGTGTTCTGCGGCTATTGCCGAAGAACACGCGAGCACCAGACCGACGACTGCCATCAACCGTTTTGCCATTTAAAGCCTCGCTGCCGAAAAGGTGTCGCACTGATTAATATCACCGTTGGCAAAACCGGTCTTGAACCACCTCACGCGTTGCGCAGAAGTGCCATGGGTGAATGAGTCGGGCATTACGCGCCCTTGTGACTGCTGTTGTAAACGGTCATCACCAATGGCGGTGGCAGCATTGAGAGCGGACTCGATGTCGCCGGGTTCCAGCCAGTCGTGACGTTTTTGCGCAAGGTTGGCCCACACCCCGGCCAGGCAGTCAGCTTGCAGTTCCTGACGTACCAGTAAACCGCCGTCACCCTCCATGCGTTTGCCTTGCTGGCGGGCCATCTGCATTTTTGACGAAACCCCCAACAGCGTTTGCACGTGATGCCCCACTTCATGGGCGATCACATACGCCTGGGCAAAATCCCCGGCGGCCTTGAAGCGTTGGGCCATCTCCTGGAAGAAACTCATGTCCAGGTAAACCTTCTGGTCAGCCGGGCAATAAAACGGCCCGCTGGCCGCCGTGGCAAAGCCGCAGGCCGAACTGACCTGGCCGCGAAACAACACCAGCGTCGGGTCTTTATAAGTACGACCTGACTGTTGAAACACCTGGCGCCAAGTGTCTTCGGTGTCGCCCAGAATCGCCCGTACAAAGTCTGCTTGCTGATCATTGGCAGGCGGCGCATGGCCTGCTTGCTGCGTCACCTGAGGTGACGACTGCTCCGTCAGTTGGCCGCTGAGCTGGCCGAGGATCTGCAAAGGGTCCTGACCGGTGAGCAGGCCAATCCCGACAATCACCACCACCGCCATCAGGCTCAAGCCTTTACCGCCGCCGATGCGCATTCCTCCACCGCCACCGGTACGTTGATCGCGCACGTCTTCAACGTTGTCGCTACGGCGGCCTTTTTTCCATTGCATGGAGGATTCCTCTGATAAATCTGTTTATTGAGTGTTGCTGCTCGGCAGGCACAGCGCCAGCCCGGCTGTCAGACGTTTGTTGAGCGGTGGATAAGTATGGACGTTGGTCGGATGACTTCACAGAGTTGGGCTACAGGCCGAGTCGACTGCTTGTAGGTTTGGGCTGACTGACTAAAGGGAGGGCGGAACGTAGGGTGGGCGTGACATTTTTCGTCATGCCCGAGGTTCCCATGCAAAAGAATAATCACGATGTTCCAGGGCCGGCCGAGACGAATGGCTTTGCGCACGTGGTGAAAATGATCAAAAGTGCTCAGCAAAGCGCCGCCATGGCTGTGAATGCGCATCTGATTGAGCTTTATTGGCAAGTCGGTGCTTTTATCAGTCAAAAACTTGAACACGCTGAATGGGGCGATTCTGTTGTCGAGCAACTGGCGGCCCATATTGCCCACACTCAGCCTGGCCTTAGAGGCTTTACCCGTCGAAATTTATTTCGCATGCGTCAATTTTATGAAGCGTACAAGGCAGAGGAACATTTAGTGTCAGCGCTGCTGACACAAATGCCCTGGACGCATCATTTAATGCTGCTGAGCCAATGCTCAATGGCACAGCAGCGAGCGTTCTATATGCGTACGGCAATCGCTCAAAAGTGGTCGAGTCGTGAGTTGGGGCGCCAACTGCAAAGCGCATTATTCGAGAGAACGATCATTCAGCCTGCAAAGCTTTCGCCTGCCTTAAAAGAGCGTATAGAGGACGTTACGAGCATTTTTAAAGACGCTTATGTTCTGGAGTTTCTCCAATTACCCAAGGGGCACAGTGAGTCAGGTTTGCATCAGGGTTTGCTTGGGCATCTAAAAGCATTTCTGACCGAGTTGGGGCATGACTTCTGTTTTGTTGGTTCGCAGTACCCATTGCAGGTTGGCGCTCGTGACTTTGTGGTAGATCTGGTGCTGTTTCACCGAGGTTTGAATTGTCTGGTCGCGATTGAATTAAAGGTCGGACGCTTCGAACCCGAGCATCTCGGCAAACTCAATTTCTACCTTGAAGCCCTGGACCGGGATCATCGCAAGCCGCACGAGAATCCTGCAATTGGGGTTTTATTGTGTGCCAGTAAAGAGGATGAAGTGGTTGAATACGCGCTGAACCGCTCATTGTCCCCGGCATTGATCGCCGAATATCAGACGCATTTGCCGGACAAGAAGTTATTGCAAGCCAAGCTCCACGAGTTTTATCTGCAAAACGTTCCTGTCGACGATGCGTGACCGCGTCCAGCCCTGCTTGGAGTTTTTACCCCTGTGAACATCGATACCCGCATCAAATACCGTCATCTGGTGTGCTTTCTGGAGATGGCACGCCAAGGCAGTTTGGCGCGGGCGGCGGATGTGTTGGCGGTGAGCCAGCCGGCCATGTCCAAAACCCTCAAGGAGCTTGAAGAGCTACTGACGGTGAGTCTGTTTGTGCGCAGCAAAAGCGGTATCCGTCTGACCGAGGCCGGGGTGGCTTTCCTGCGTTATGCGACGCCGTCGGTGCAGGCTTTGCGCGAAGGGGTGAACGCCTTGCGCGGGGGCGAATACTCCGGGGGGACGGTGCGGCTGGGGGTGTTGTCCACCGTTGAGAGCCTGCTGGTACCCGAGTTGGTCAGCCGCCTGCACGCCCGCCATTCGGCGCTGGTGGTGAGTATCGTGACCGGGCCGAGTGCGTATCTTTTGTCGCAGTTGCGTGTCGGTGATGTCGATTTGGTGATTGGGCGTATGACCGACAGCCCGGAAATTCAGGGTATGAACTTTGAACACCTGTACAGCGAATCGATGACCCTGGTGGTGCGGCCGGGCCATCCGTTGCTGCAAGGCCCGCTGGACCGTAGCCAACTGGAGCGCTACCCGCTGGTGTTGCCGCTGGCCAACACCACCATCCGTACCTTTGCTGACAGCCTGTTTGTGCAGTGCGGCATCAGCCAGTCGCGCCAGCGTCTGGAAACCCTGTCAGTCACGGTGAGCCGCCGCTACGTGCTGCGTAACGATGCGGTGTGGATCGCCCCGCTGGATGCTGTGCGTCTGGATCTGGCCAGCGGCGAACTGCATGAAATTGACCTCGGGCAGCGTGAGCCGGGCGGTTCGATCGGCATTTGCAGTAACGCCCATGTGCCCATGTCGGTGGCGGCCCAAGGTTGTGTCGAGGTGCTGCGTGAGCTGGGGCATGCCTATGCCGAAGGCGTTTATCCATAACCATTTGGTTATGTTAAGGGTTGGCCTTTTCAATAGTGCTTGAACCTCTGTTGTTTAAAACTGGCGCCTGGCCTTTATAAAAACAACAGGAGATCGACATGTCTGATGCAGACAGCCGGCGCTTTATCATCCGTGATCGCAACTGGCACCCCAAAGCCCTGACCCCTGACTACAAAACCTCGATTGCCCGTTCCCCGCGCCAAGCGCTGGTGAGCATCCCGCAATCGGTGAGCGAAACCAGTGGCCCTGATTTTTCCCACCTCAAATTCGGCAAGTTCGACAACGACCTGTTGTTGAACTTCAACAATGGCGGTTTGCCGGTCGGTGAGCGGATTTTGCTCTCGGGTCGTGTCTGCGACCAATACGGCAAGCCGATCCCACACACCTTGGTAGAGATCTGGCAAGCCAACGCCGGTGGCCGTTATCGTCACAAAAACGACCGCTATCTGGCCCCGCTGGACCCCAACTTTGGTGGCGTGGGCCGCACGCTCACGGACAGCCAGGGCTATTACAGCTTCCGTACCGTCAAGCCCGGCCCTTACCCGTGGCGCAACGGCCCCAATGACTGGCGCCCGGCGCATATTCACGTGTCGATCAGTGGCCCGTCGATTGCCACGCGCTTGATTACCCAGTTGTATTTCGAAGGCGATCCGCTGATCCCTATGTGCCCGATCGTCAAGTCGATTGCCAACCCTGAGGCGGTGCAAAGCCTGATTGCGCGCCTGGACATGGGCGCCGCCAATCCGATGGATTGCCTGGCCTATCGCTTTGACATCGTGCTGCGCGGTCAGCGCAAGACTCACTTCGAAAACTGCTGAGGAGCCTCGTCATGCCTATCGAACTGCTACCCGAAACGCCATCGCAAACGGCTGGCCCTTACGTGCATATCGGCCTGGCGCTGGCCGCCGCCGGTAACCCGTCCCGCCCGGAAGAAATCTGGAACGACATGGCCAAGCCTGACGCGCCGGGCGAGCACATTGTGCTGGTCGGCAACGTCCATGACGGCAATGGCCATTTGGTCCGCGACTCCTTCCTGGAGTTCTGGCAAGCCAACCACGAAGGCGTTTACGACGAACACTTCGACGCCGAGAAGCCTTTCAACAGCTTCGGCCGTACCGCCACAACCTTTGATGCCGGGGAATGGACGCTCAACACGATCAAGCCGGGTGTGGTCAAAAATGCTGCCGGTGTGCCGATGGCGCCGCACATCAACGTGTCGCTGTTTGCCCGCGGGATCAACATCCATTTGCAGACCCGCCTGTACTTCAGCGACGAGCCGGAGGCCAACGGCAAATGCCCGGTGCTCAACCTGATCGAGCAACCGCAACGCCGTGAAACCCTGATTGCCCATCGCTGCGAAGTGAACGGCAAACCGGCGTACCGTTTTGATATCTATATTCAAGGCCCGAACGAAACGGTGTTCTTCGATTTTTAAGGGCTGCATGTGGGAGCAGGCTAACCCGCCTGACTCCCACCTCAATGACTCACTCGTACTGCGTCACCCCCGCCATATGCCGCCCGGCGATGTAGCCAAACGTCAGGGCCGGCCCAAGATTTATCCCACCTGCCGGGTAGTACCCGCCCATGATGCTGGCCATGTCCGTGCCTGCCGCATACAAGCCTTTTATCGCCTGACCGTCTGCGTTCAGCACTTGGGCGTGTTCGTTGGTTTTGAGCCCGGCAAAGGTGCCAAAGCAGCCGGGTTCGACCTTGACCGCGTAAAACGGTCCTTTGCTGATCGGTGCCACGCAAGGGTTGGGCTGATGCAGCGGGTCGCCTTGCTTGCGGTTGTACGGGGTTGAGCCGCGCCCAAATTGTGGGTCCTGGCCTGTTTGCGCGTGGCGGTTGTAGTTGTCCACGGTGGTTTGCAAGCCCTTGGCGTCAATGCCACACACGCGGGCCAGGCCTTCCAGGGTGTAGGCGCTTTTCAGGTAGCCGGACTGGATAAACGGCCCCACGGGGATGGGAAACGGCCGCGAGATGCCGAGCCCGTAACGGCGCTGGAAGTCATGGGTGCAGATCAGCCACGAAGCGACCGGTTCACCGGCTGGTGCTTGTTCCACCATGGCGGTGACGTAATCGTAGTAGCCATTGGCTTCGTTGACGAAGCGCTGACCGTTGCTCAATACGCCAATGATTCCCGGCTTGGCGCGTTCAATGATGTGCGGAAAGTGCCCGATGCTGCCGTCGCTGTGCGTGACGCGGGACACCGGGGCCCAGGCGACCGTGGAGTGCAGGTCGCTGTTGATCTGCCCGCCAGCGCTTTCACCGAGGGTCAGACCATCGCCATTGACGCCCAGCGGCGGCAGGGCCAAGTGTTCGTGGCCGGTCGGTGTGCGCGGAAACAGCGCCTTGCGCCGCTCAATATCATTGGCAAAGCCCCCGGCTGCCAGCACCACCGCCTTGCGGGCGCGAATGCGGATGTCCCCGCGTGCTGTCTTGACCACCGCGCCAGTAACGCCTGCCTCGTCCTGAGTGAGTGATGTGACCGGTGCGGATTCCCACAGCAACACACCCAAGTCTTCTGCCGACTTGGCCAGTCGCGCCACCAGCGCCACGCCATTGACCAATTGCAAGGCGCGGCCATGCAGGGCGAGGTCAATCAGGTGGCGGCCAAAGCGCTTGGTCACGTGCCAGGCGGCCGGCAGTGAGCGTGTCAGGTTGAGAAAGGCCGCAAGGTCTGGTCCGGCCATGATCGGCATGCCCATAAAACTGGTTTCGCGCATGGTTTTGCGCAGCCGCTTGAGCAGCTTGCCGACCTCGCGGCCGTTATACGGCGCGGCGATCACCGAGCGCCCGCCAGTCCCGGCGCCTGGGGTGTCGCCGTGGATGTCGGCAATGGCGTTGCCATCGGCAAACTGCAAGCGGGTGTGCCGCTCGAAGAACGCCACCATTCGCGGCCCGGCTTCCAGAAACGCGTCAATCATGGCCGGGTCGTAACGCTCGCCCAATTCATGCTTGAGGTAGGTGCGCGGCAATTCTACGTCTTCAATGATCCCGGCGCGTTTAGCCAGCGGGTTGCACGGCACCCAGGCCCAACCGCCGGACCAGGCCGTGGCGCCACCGAAGACCGCATCCTTTTCGACCACGATAACTTTTTGCCCGTGCCAGGCGGCCGTGACGGCTGCGGACAAACCGGCCGCACCGGAGCCGACAATCAGCACATCACAGTCGATAACGTCAGGTTGAGGGGCTGCGGTCATGGTGGGGCTCCGGATTGAATCGTTTTTGGAATTGAGTTCCAAAATATAAATATTTGCTCTAAAAACAACAACCCCGAGTGTGTTTGTTCAGTTCCAGCTTTTGCGTTTGCGGGTTTACCTTTTAGAATCCTTTCATTTGCGAGGGCTTTGTATGGCTGGCAGTCAGATCGAACGGGTGTTCAGTGTGCTTGAGAGTCTCACGCAGGAGCCTCGCGGCGTGCCGATGCAGACGCTCGCCGAGCAATTGGGCATCCCTAAAAGTGCGACCCATCGCTTGCTTACCGAGTTGGTGCGGTTGGGCTATGTGCGGCAAAACAGCGAGAACAGCCGTTACCATTTGTCGACCAAGCTGGTCGCCATGGGCTTTCAATACCTGGCCAGCAGTGGGGCCGACATTGTGCAGCCGATCCTTGATCGGCTCGCCCAGGAAACCGGCGAACTGGTGCGTTTAGGGGTGGTGGACGGTGAGCGCCTGACCTGGATCGCCAAGTCCCAGGGCGCCCGCTCTGGCCTACGCTATGACCCGGATATGGGCCGCGATGCGCCGCTGTATTACACCGCGTCCGGGCATGCCTGGCTGGCCAGCATGAGCGATGCCATGGCTTTGGCACAGGTTGAACGCCAGGGTATTACGCCCCCCGAAGGTGTGGGACCGAATGCGCCGCACTCCAATGTGGAGTTGCTCGAGCGTCTGCGTATCGCCCGTGAGCAGGGTTATGCCTGCGTAGAAGAAAGCTCGGCGATAGGCACCAGCGCCATTGCTGCTGTGGTGCGCAGCCCGCTGGGCAAGCATGTGGTCGGCGTGTTGAGTGTGGCAGGCCCCAGCGCACGCCTGCCTCAGGCCCGCTTGCACGAGCTGGCGCCATTGCTGCTGCAGTTCACCGAGGAGTTGTCAGTGGCCTGTCAGGCATCTGAACTCTTCGATGCCTGACGGCTAAATTGAACGGAGTGGTTAATTTATCTTGCAAGAAAGTGGAACCAGATTCTAAATTAATCGGAATTCTGTGATTCCATAATTCTTACAAGAGGATCAGCATTTTGAACGCTCCACTGCGTATCGCTTTGGTGGGCGCCGGCATCATGGGCCGCCAGCACCTTCATCATCTAAAAGGCCTCGACAGCGCTGTGCTCTGCGCGGTCGCAGACCCTGCGCCGCAGTCGGCCGGGTTTGCGGCGCAATGCGGGGTCGAATGGTTTGCTGACACGGCGCAGATGTTGGCGGCCGCAAAGCCCGATGGCGTGATCATCGCAAACCCCAACACCTTGCACGTGAGCACGGCGCTGACCTGCCTGGCAGCGGGTGTGCCGGTGTTGCTGGAGAAACCCGTAGGCGTGGATCTGGCAGAAGTGCGTACGCTGGTGGCGGCGTCGCGGGACAGTGGCGTGCCGGTGTTGGTGGGCCATCATCGACGCCACAACCCGCTGATTGTGCGGGCGCATGAGCTGGTGCACAGCGGGGCGCTGGGGCGTCTGAGTACGGTGACTGCGTTGTGGCAACTGCAAAAGCCCGAGAGCTATTTCGATATCCCGTGGCGGCGTGAGGCCGGTGCGGGGATGCTGCTGACCAACCTGATCCACGACCTGGATCTGCTGCGCCATTTGTGTGGCGAAGTGCGACAGGTGCAGGCCATCACCAGCAATGCCGTGCGCGGCTATGGCAATGAGGACTGTGCGGCGGTCTTGCTGCAATTTGAAAACGGTGCTCTCGGTACGTTGACCGGCTCTGATGCCGTGGCCGCACCCTGGAGCTGGGAACTGGACTCGGGTGAAAACCCGGTGTATCCGCGCCAGAGCGATCAACCCTGCTATTTGCTGGCAGGCACCGGCGGGGCGTTGAGCATTCCGCAGCTCAAACGCTGGCATTACGCCGAGGACGGCGCGGGCTGGCACCAGCCGTTGCTGGTCGAGCAAGAAGCCTTCAAGCCCGATGAAGCCCTGCGTTTGCAACTGGAACATTTTGTTCGGGTGATTCGACGCGAGGTTGCGCCGTTGGTGAGTGCGGCGGATGCCGCCCGCACCCTGGCGCTGATTGAAGCCATTCGTGAAGCCGCTGCCACTGGCCGGGCCTGCGCCCCAGCCCCTATCGACGCCTGAAAGAGCCCACTATGAATTCTCGTCCTTTGTCCCTTGCTGCCCTGACCGTGCTGGAAGTCTCGCCGGTCGACATGATCGACATTGCCGCCCGCACCGGCTACAGCCATGTCGGTCTGCGCCTCGAACCTGCCACGCCAGAGGAGTATCACTTCCCGCTGGTCAATGACCCGGCTTTACGCAGGCAAACCCTCAAGCGCCTGCACGACACCGGCATCAAAGTGCTCGATATCGAGATTCTTCGCTTGAAGCCGCAGACCTGCGTGTCAGATTTCGACAAGATCCTGTCTGTGGGCGCTGAATTCGGCGCCACCGAGTTGCTGGTCGCCGGCAATGACCCCGATGAACAACGCATGACCGATAACTTTGCGCAATTGTGTGACTTGAGTCGCCCTTACGGGATCTATCCTCATCTTGAGTTCATGCCGTGGACCGATGCCAAGAACCTGCAGCAGGCGGTGCGGGTGGTTGAGCAGGCGGGCCGCGTCAATGGCTGCGTATTGGTCGATGCCTTCCATTTCAACCGCTCTGGCTCAAGCCTTGAAGACCTGAGCCGGGTAGAGCCGTCGCGCATGCGCTATATGCAGTTGTGCGACGTGGCGGGGCCAACGCCCGATGACATGCAGGAAATTTTGCGCCAGGCGCGTAATGAGCGGCGTTTTCCTGGCGACGGTGACTGCGATTTGCTCGGCTTGCTGAGATTACTGCCCAAAGACATACCGCTGAGTCTTGAAATTCCCTGCGTAGAACTTCAGGCACAAGGCGTCAGCGCCGAACAACGGGCGCAATGGGCGATTGATAAAACCCGGGTGCTTTTGCAACAGCTGTAGTGCGTAGCGCCCGGATGCGGGTGGCTGAGTGCTGTGAGTCCATTGCTCCACATTGAGGTGTTCGATGACATTGCCTACGCCACTCTCAGGCGTTAACCAGCCACTCAAGGGCATTCTGCTGATCGTGATCGCGACGGCGTTGTTCTCCAGTCACGACGCGCTCTCCAAGTACTTGAGCGGTTTGTACCCCGTAGTGATGGTGGTGTGGGCGCGCTATATGGTGCACACCTTGCTGATGGCCAGTTACTTCTTGCCGCAGTCGGGGCTACGGGTGCTGCGCAGCAAGCGCCCGTTGCTGCAGGTGTACCGGGCGATCTGCTTGCTGGGCTCCGGGCTGTTCTTCACCTTCGGGCTGCTGTACATCCCGTTGGCTGAAAACACCGCGGTTAACTTTTTGGCGCCGTTATTGGTGGCGGCCCTGTCCGGGCCGTTGCTGGGCGAAAAAGTCACCCGGGGGCAATGGATTGCAGTGAGTTGCGGGTTTATCGGCGTGGTGGTGATCATCCATCCGGGGGGCGACTTGTTTACCCCGGCGGTGTTGCTGCCGATGTCGGCGGCGCTGTGTTTCAGTTGCTACCAGATCCTCACGCGCAAACTCAGCCTGTACGACACACCGACCACCAGTAACTTTTTTGCCGGCTTGTTTAACGCACTGGTACTGAGTGCGCTGGTGCCGTTCTTTTGGCAGACGCCGACCTTGGTGCATGGCCTCGAAATGCTCGCGCTTGGCTCCCTGGGCATGACCGCGCACTTGCTCCTTACGCAGTCGTTCCGCCTCGCCGCCCCGGCATTGCTGGCGCCTTTCAGTTACTGCCAGATTGTGTTTTCCGGGTTGCTGGGCTGGCTGCTGTTCAACCACACGCCGGACCTGACCTCACGGATCGGCATCGCGATTGTCTGCATCAGCGGGTTGGCGGCGGCTTGGCAACAGCGCAAGAAAAGGGCGGTTTAACCCTCAACACCCTGTGGGAGCGAGCTTGCCTCGCGATCTTTTGACCTGAAAAAAAGCCCCTCTCCCGAAGGAGAAGGGCTGTTTGAGCGCTTTGGATCTAACTCAAACCTGCGGGATTTTTCGCGGAGCCATGAAGTACATCCACGTCAGCGCAATGAAGTACATCGCCGGAATCATGGTGAACAACACGGTGTAGTTGTTGTTGGTGACGGTCAGTACATAACCCACGATTTGCGTCATGAACATGCCGCCGATGGCCGCGCACATGCCGCCAAAGCCGAACACCGTGCCCATCATGTGTTTAGGCGTGTAGTCCATCACCATGCTCCACACGTTGGCGGTCCAGGCCTGGTGCGCGCCCAGGGCCAATGCGATGGCGCCCACGGCAACCCACAGTTGGCTGGAGCCAGCGGCCATGACCACGCCGATGATGCATATCGCACACAGGAACATCGACACCAGCCGTGCCTTGACCGCCGCCATGCCGCGACTGATCAGCATCGAAGACAAAATCCCGCCACCGACGCTGCCGAAGTCGGCCGTGATGTAGATGATGATCAACGGGATGCCCATCTGCGTCACGTTGATGCCCAGGTTGTATTGCTGGTTCAAGAACGGCGGCAGCCAGTACAGGTAGAACCAGAACACCGGTGCGGTCAGCGAGTAAGACAACGCAAAGGCCCAGGTCCCGCGCATTTTCAGGATCGTGCCGAAACTGACTTTCTGTTGCTCCGGTTCTTTTTCGCTCTGGATGTAGTCCAGTTCCTGTTTGCTCACCGTTGGGTGCTCTTCAGGGTTGTAGTACTTCAGCCCCCAGAAGATCAGCCAGATACCGCCCAACGCCGCCATGCACAGAAACGCTGCCTGCCAGCCCCACACATGCAGCACCAGAGGCAACAGCATCGGGGTGAACATGGCGCCGACGTTGGTCCCGGCGTTGAAGATACCGCTGGCCACTGCGCGCTCACCGGCGGGGAACCACAGGCGCGTTGTTTTCACACAGGCCGGGTAGTTGGCGGCTTCGGTCAGGCCGAGAATAAAGCGGCACATCATAAAGCCGACGGCCGAGGTGGCCAGGCCGTGGGCGCCGGTCGCCAGGCTCCACAGCAACACGGCGCAGAAGAACACGCGTTTGACGCCGACCCGGTCGATCAACCGACCTTGCAGGACGAAGCCAATGGCGTAACCCACCTGAAACCAGAAGTTGATGTTGGCGTAGTCCATCGCCGTCCAGCTCATTTCCTTGGCCAGAATCGGTTGCATCACGCCCAGTGCGGCGCGGTCGATGTAGTTCAGCGTGGTCGCGAAAAACACCAGGGCGAGCATGCCCCAGCGGGTTTTACCAATGGCCATGGCGCCGCGGATCTTGTCGCCAATACCGGCGTGCGGGGTGCTTTGGGCAGAGTTGGCGTGTGTCGATTGAGAAGGGGTCATGGCTATTTACCCGTCCGTTGAAAGGTCGGGTACCACGCAGGCGGCAGAGCAAAGCAGAGCGTCATATCAATAAGAGCAAGCATGAGTGGTTACCCGTTTTTTTTGGAATTGTTATGTGGTGTTGTGCAGCATTTATTGCAAAAGGTACGGGTTGGATGGTGGCGATTGGACAAAAAGTCGTCAATTCAACAAAGGGCATAGTGTTCGATAATCGCACGCAAAACTAACCGGTTGGTACAGACTGGTTGCTCAATGATAGGGTGCCCTTAATAATCAGGCTATTAGAAATGCCGTCGGTTGCAGGCGGTGGCAATCATGGGAGTGTTAAATGAAGCGTTCAATCGCCACTGTTTCCTTGAGCGGCACCTTGCCGGAGAAGCTCGACGCCATTGCCGCAGCGGGTTTTGACGGGGTTGAGATCTTTGAAAATGACCTGCTGTACTACGACGGCAGCCCCCGCGAAGTGCGCCAGATCTGCGCAGACCTCGGCCTGGAAATCAGCCTGTTCCAACCGTTCCGTGACTTTGAAGGCTGCCGCCGCGACCGTCTGGCGCGCAACCTCGACCGCGCCGAGCGCAAATTCGACTTGATGCAGGAACTGGGCACCGACCTGGTACTGGTGTGCAGCAATGCCGCCGCCGACTCGGTGGGTGACCGGCAAATCCTGCTGGACGACTTGAGCCTGCTGGCCGAGCGCGCCGGGGCGCGGAACCTGCGCATCGGCTACGAAGCCTTGGCCTGGGGGCGGCACGTCAACACCTGGCAACAGGTCTGGGAACTGGTGCGCGAGATCGACCATCCGAGCCTTGGCGTGCTGCTCGACAGCTTCCACACCTTATCGCTCAAAGGTGACCCGAGCGGCATTGCGCAGATTCCCGGCGACAAGATCTTCTTCGTGCAAATGGCCGACGCGCCCATTTTGGCGATGGACGTGCTGGAGTGGAGCCGCCACTTCCGTTGCTTTCCGGGACAGGGCGAGTTCGACTTGCCGGGCTTTCTGGCGCCGATCATTCAGAGCGGCTACACCGGGCCCTTGTCGCTGGAGATCTTCAATGACGGCTTCCGCGCAGCGCCCACCCGCGCCAACGCGGCAGATGGCCTGCGCTCATTGTTGTACCTCGAAGAGAAAACCCGCGAGCGTCTGGTCCAGGAGGCCGCGCCTGCCGCCAGCCTTGAGTCGTTGTTCGCGCCGCCCAAGGCCAGTGACTACAAGGGTATCGAGTTTCTGGAGTTCGCCGTCGATGACAATCAGGGCGCGCAACTGACCCACTGGCTTGAGCGTTTGGGCTTCAGCAAGGCCGGTCAGCACCGCTCCAAAAATGTCAGCTTGCTGCGTCAGGGCGACATCAACCTGGTGCTCAATGCCGAGCCTTATTCGTTTGGTCACAACTTTTTTGAGACGCACGGCCCGTCGCTGTGCGCCACCGCCATTCGGGTGCAAGACAGTGCCAGCGCGCTGGCCCGTGCCGTGGCTTATAAAGGCCAGCCCTATCGAGGCCTGGTCGGCCCCAATGAGCTGGAACTGGCGGCGGTTCGTGCGCCGGATGGCAGCCTGATTTATCTGGTCGATCAGGACGAAGCGGGTAACCCGTTGTACGAATCGGACTTCAACCTTGCGACCGCCCACACCGGGCAAGGCGGGCTCAAGCGCATTGACCACATGGCCATGGCGCTGCCAGCCGACAGCCTCGACAGCTGGGTGCTGTTCTACAAGAGCCTGCTGGACTTTGAAGCGGATGACGAAGTGGTGTTGCCCGACCCGTACGGGTTGGTCAAAAGCCGCGCATTGCGTAGCCGTTGCAGCACGATTCGTTTGCCGCTGAACATTTCCGAGAACAAAAACACCGCCATCTCACATGCGTTGTCGAGTTATCGCGGCTCCGGTGTGCATCACATTGCGTTTGAGTGCGACGACCTGTTTGCTGAAGTCAGCCGCGCCAAAGCCGCAGGCGTACCGCTGCTGGATATCCCGTTGAACTACTACGACGACCTGGCGGCGCGCTTTGATTTTGACGATGAGTTTTTGAGCGAACTGGCCTACTTCAACGTCTTGTATGACCGCGACGCTCAGGGCGGTGAGCTGTTTCATGTGTACACCGAGCCGTTTGCCGGGCGCTTCTTCTTTGAGTTGTTGCAGCGCAAAAACGGCTATGCCGGCTATGGTGCGGCCAACGTGGCGGTACGTTTGGCGGCGATGGCCAAGTCGCGCACCGGGGCGGTGCGTCAGGCCAAGCTGTAGGGCGCCACGCGAATACGTTTGTCGACTTCCTTCGATGAACTACTCGGGCCATAATCGCGGCCATCTTCCGATGGCCGTGAGCCTGTAATGACCCAGATAACAGAAGTCGACACCGACGCCACGGCGCCCGCAGTCGAACCGCGCAAGAGCCGGAAAAACAACCCGGAAAAGACCCGCGAAAACATCCTTCAGGAAGCCCTGGCCGAGTTCGTCGAACAAGGGCTGGCGGGCGCACGCGTGGATGCCATCGCGGAGCGTACCCGCACGTCCAAACGCATGATCTATTACTACTTCACCAGCAAAGAGCAGCTCTACGTCGAAGTGCTGGAGAAGCTCTACGGCGAGATCCGCAGCACCGAAAACCTGCTGCATCTGGATGAAATGGAACCCCGGCAGGCGATTAAAAAGCTGGTTGAGTTCACCTTTGATCACCACGACCTGAACGCCGATTTCGTGCGCATGGTCAGCGTTGAAAATATCCACAAGGGCGAGTACATCAAGCGTTCGGAAGGCATCAAGGCCATGAACGACACGATTGTTCATGCCCTCGAAGAGATCCTGCGCCGAGGCGTTGAGCAGCAGGTGTTCCGCCCCGGTTTAAATCCGTTGGACGTGCACCTGCTGGTCAGTTCGTTCTGTTTTTACCGCGTGTCCAACCGCTACACAGTCGGTGAGATTTTTCAGATCGACTTGTCCGACCCGCAGGTTAAACAGCGTCAGCGCGAGATGATCTGCGACTCGGTGCTGCGTTATTTACAGGTATGAGTGAGACCACGCCTTAGCCGTTCATTTCCTGGAAGTGTGCGAGCAGGCGTGAGGCGTCAGCGCTGGCGCCGCTGATCAGTTCAAACGCCTTGACCGCCTGGAACACTGCCATGTTGCCGCCATCCAGCGTGCGGCAACCCAGCGCGCGGGCATGGCGCAGCAACTCGGTTTGCAGCGGGAAGTACACAATCTCGGCCACCCACAACTCTGAGCGCAGCCACTGTGCGGGCACGGGCATGCCCGGCAGCTTGGCCATGCCCATGGGCGTGGTGTTGACCAGCCCGTTGGCCCTGCTCAGCGAGGCCTCAAGGTCAGTGCCGGCCCTGGCCCGCGATCCGGCAAAGTGCTGATTCAAGTTGTCTGCCAGGCTCTGTGCGCGGGCTTGGTCGACGTCGAAAATATCCAGCCGGTGTACGCCTTCGCTGAGCAGTGCGTAGGCCACCGCTGAGCCCGCGCCACCCGCGCCCATTTGCACCACGTGGTGCACGGCAACGCCGCTCAAGCCGCGACGAAAACCTTCGGCAAACCCCGAACAGTCGGTGTTGTGGCCGATGCGTTTGCCGTCCCGGAAAATCACCGTGTTCACGGCGCCAATACCGCGGGCTTGATCAGATAGCTCGTCCAGCCAGGGCATGATCGCCTGCTTGCACGGGTAGGTAATGTTCAAGCCGCTGAAGCCCATACGCTCAGCGGCGGTCAGCAGGTCGGGCAGGGCGTTGTTATCGAGCTGCAACACGTCCAGATCGATCAACTGGTACACGTAACGCAGCCCTTGCGCCTCGCCTTCGCGCTCGTGCATTGCCGGTGTGCGGGAGGCCTGGATACCGGCGCCGATCAGCCCGGCCAGCACTGACTTGGGTGTGTGGGTCGACATGCGCTTAGCCCTTTAGTTGGCGGCTGAGGTGTTGCAAGGCCAAGCGGTAACCGTTGCTGCCAAACCCGCACAACACGGCTTGGGCAATGCCCGAGACGAAGGAGTGATGACGGAAGGCTTCGCGGGTATGGACGTTGGACAGGTGCACTTCAATCACCGGCAGTTCACTGGCGACCAAGGCATCGCGAATGGCCACCGAGGTGTGGGTCCAGGCGGCCGGGTTGATCACAATCGCGGCACAGCGCTGGCGAGCGCCATGGATCCAGTCAAGCAATTCGCCTTCGTGGTTGGTTTGGCGAAACTCGACGTTCAAGCCTTCTTCGCGGGCCGTCTGGCCGCACAAATCGGCAATGTCTGCCAGCGTTTCGTGGCCGTAAACACCGGGTTCGCGGGTGCCAAGCAAGTTCAGGTTGGGGCCGTTAAGCACCAGGACGATAGGGGACATAGCAAGCCAACTCTACTTTGTTTTTATAGGGTCGCCTGAGCGCTGCTCAAGCGGTTGGCTTAAATTGTACCAGCCGGTTAATAAGGTCAATTGGGTGACAAATACCAACCCCGGTTTACGCCATTAAGTGGGCGTTTATCGAACAATGCGCGGCTCCCGCTAATATCAATTGAAAATCATTCTCGACAAAAAGTAAGATAGCCGCCCCTTTTCCTCATGCGTCAGGGAGTCGGTTTGTCGGATATGGACCTCAAGGGCTTGTTCCTCAAGCATGCCAGTACCCTGCGCGGGTACCTGGCGCGCAAGGTGCGAGATCCGCAGTTGGCCGCCGATCTGGTGCAGGAGAGCTTCCTGCGCCTGGCCGAGCGCGGGCGCAAGGAACAGATCGACAACTCCCCCGGTTACCTCTACCGCGTGGCGGGCAACCTGCTGGTCGATCACATCCGCCAGGAAACCCGGCGCAAGACCGACTCGGTGACGCACGAGGCCTTGGCTGACATTGAGGACGAAATGGCAGAGCTGGAGGCTCAGGCAATGGCTGAACAACAGCGCATGGCGCTCAAGCAGGCACTGTCAGAGCTGCCCGAGCGCACCCAGGAAATCTTCCGCCTCAACCGTATCGAAGGCATGACCCATGCAGAAGTGGCGCGCCAACTTGATATTTCTGACAGCTCCGTGCAAAAGCATCTGTCCAAAGCGCTGGCGTATGTCATGCAACGACTACAAGCAGCTGAGAAATAACCTACCTGAGTTTCGATAAACGGCTTACTGAATATCGGCAGGCCAGACGTCACTGCTTATACATAACGACAAATTGAGATTCACACGTGAATAGCCAAGGCCGCGAACAACAGATCATCACTGAGACGGCCGCCGAGTGGGCGGTGCGCTTGCACGCGGGTGACCTGGACGCGGCGGCGCAGGCGCAACTTGAACAATGGCTGGCCGCTGATGAGCGCCACGCGCCTGCCTTGCAATTTGCCAAGCAAACCTGGGCAGCCTTGGGAGCCTTGGTGCAGGACCCGGAAATGGCCAGTCCAGCCC
>NZ_WIWK01000102.1:0-22481 GCF_009600165.1 Pseudomonas sp. FSL R10-0399 | reverse complement strand
CGCAAGCGCTTGGGCTGGAAGACGCCGTACGAAGTGCATACAGGGGTGAGCGTTGCACTTATGTGTTGAATTCAGGATTCTAAATACCTTGTAGGATCGAGCTTGCTCGCGATCTGTTGATCTTGATCTGGCTTTTGATCTAAGAGGCCCCCCTAAACCACGCAGCCGATCGCAGAGCTGCCACAAAGCCACGTCGCTTTAGAGTTGTGTAGATAACGATGCTTTGGCCGTCGCGTTAAAAAAAACGCCCAACACGAAGTTGGGCGTTTTGCTTGGGGCGGTTAATTACTCAGGTTGGCAATAGGGCTTCACCGCGATGCCTGCTTGCTCAAGGGAGGCCCGCACTTTTTTCGCCATCTGCAGCGCGCCGTCGGTATCACCATGAACGCAGATGGTGTCGATGGACACCGGAATACGCTTGCCCGACTGGGTGATAATTGCGCTTTCTTCGATCATCTGCATCACCCGTGCTGCCGCCTGGTCGGCGTCATGGATCACCGCACCTGGCTGCGTTCTTGGCACAAGGCGGCCGGAGTCAAGGTAAGCGCGGTCGGCATAGATCTCGGTGACGTACGCCACCCCGGCACTTTCTGCTAGGCGTTCGAGGGTGACGCCGGCCATGGTCGACAAAATGAGCGTGTCGTCGACTTTCTGGATCGTCTCAATTAACGCCTGAGCTGCCATTTCATTGTCCGCAACCAAATGCCCCAAGGCACCATGGGCTTTTACATGGGTCAACCGGTGGCCGACCGACCTGGCCATCGCCCATGCGGCGCCAATTTGATAGGCCAACAGTTGGCGGAGTTCGTCCTGGGAGAATTCCTGATGCCGACGACCAAAGGCCCACAGATCGGGGTAACCCGGATGAGCGCCAACCGCGACGCCTTTTTGCTTAGCTTTTGCGCAAATATCGGCCATGATCTTGAAGTCGCCCGCATGAAAACCGCAGGCAAGGTTGGACGTGGTAACAACATCCAGCATTTCGTCATCCTGACCAATGGTGTAAGGACCAAAGCCCTCACCCATATCGCAGTTAATATCGACAGACTTAAGCACGGTGATACTCCTTTAGTTAGTTGGTGAGTTCTTGTCCGGTGACATCTTTCATCTTGCTCAGGGCAATAATGGAAATCATGGCGGCCAAGCTTGTCCAAATGGCCGGTGACATTGAGTTGCCGGTATTTTCGACCAGCCAAGTGCAGATAAACGGCGTGCTGGCGCCGCCAAAAATAGCGCCCACGTTAAAACTCATGGCCATGCCGGTGTAACGCACACGGGTTGGAAATAACTCGCCGTAAACGGTGTAACCCTGGGCCTGAACAATGGCAAACGGCAAAAAGGCGAGCAGGGCGGCGAAGCTGGCCAGTGGGAAACTGCCCAGTGACATCAAGTACATTGAAATGGGGATAACAACGATATAGCTGGCATAACCAATGATCATTAATGTTTTACGACCCACCCGGTCAGATATTTGACCGAACAGGGGCATTGCCAAGGCCGCTGCCAATGTACTGGCGGCCATCAGCCAAAAGACTTTGCCTGTTTCATAGCCCAGGGTTCGGGTCATATGCAGGTTTAAATAAACAATGCCCAAGTAGGCGGTGCAGTTCTGCGCAAAGGCAATGGATACCGCCAGATACAGCGATTTTCTATGGAGCGTGAACACTTCGCGAACCGGGGCTTTAACCACTTCATTTGATTCCACCAGGCTTTTGAATTTGGGGGAATCCTCCAGCTTCATCCGTGCCCATAAGGTGAGGCCGATAAAGGGAATGCAGATCAAAAATGGAATACGCCAGCCCCACGCCACCATTTCTTGCGGGGTGATCATGAAACTGACCGCGCCCGCCATGCCCGCGGCGGTGGCAATACCAATGGCAACACCCGCCGGGTTGAAGGCACCGAAGAACCCGCGTTTGTTGGCGGGAGCACACTCGGATATGTACGTGGCGGCACCGCTGGCTTCGCCTCCCGCGAAAAACCCCTGCGCCATTCTGCAGGCCACCAGCATCACAGGGGCAAGCACTCCCGCTTGATCGTAGGTCGGTAGTATCCCGACGATGCCGCTGACAATACCGATGCCGATGACCGTCGCAACCAATGTGTACGAACGGCCCCGACGGTCACCCAGGCGACCGAAAAAGATGCCCCCCAATGGGCGCATGATGAAAGCACTGGCGAAAACGGCAAGTGCAGAAAGAAGGGCCTCAAATGAATTCATGGCAGGAAAGAATACTTTCGCCAACGTGCTGGCCAATAAGCCATATATCGCAAAGTCATAGTACTCAACGGCTGAACCCATGCCTGCAACAATAGAGGCTTTCCAGGGGGATTGAGGTTCGGATGAAGTTTCATCGAATGAATAATGCAGAACTGCAGTATCTTTTATCATAGGTGTTTATCTCGCCGGAGGAATCCGAGAACTTTTGAGATGTAACCACTAGACAGTAGGGAAAGAGCAGGTGCCGAAGCATTAACCCGTAGTAGCTAGTAATTGTTATTGTATTTGTTTGCTGTAAGCCACTTGCAACATACACCACCGTTTATCATGGCTATAGCGATTTATTGGGATGGAATATCATCGCTTTTTCTCATCTATAGAGAAATTTAGAGCGTGAGAAGTCGCGCCACTAAACCGGTGGTGATGTTGCTTGTCAGGTTAAACGTCAGGCTGGGCGTTATATAAGTATTGCGACGATATCTCCGTAGCCCACAACGTGAGCATTACTGACTGAATAACTTTTCAATGTTCCGCTGGTGCTGGGGTATACCGGTACGATGGTTGTTTCAACGACGACATAACCAATGATCATGTCAGGTGTCACCTGTTGTCCGCAGAGGTCAGCCGTGGCCCCGGTAAAGGGATGCTGATGATAAAAAACACCCATCTCGGGTGATTCAATCACTGTGCCCTGTTCTAGAGTCTTGGCAGGCGCTGCCAGCGCGGGTTCTGCAACGCTCACGGTTGTCGTTGCGCTGCCAAACTCAAGGCTTAAAGAATAACGTTCATCTTCAACGGTTAATGAGCGGATGCTCGATCCTTGCAGTCGCTGGATCAATAATTCAATTTCATCAATGGTCATGACTGCTGGCTCCCTTCTCGCTGGTCTAGATAATGCTCCAGGTAATGAATGTTCGCCCCGCCTTGAGCAAACTGCTGTGTGCCCAATATCTCCAGTTGCAAGGGGATATTTGAATCAACACCGGCGATCACCAATTCACTGAGCGCTACTTTCATTCGCTCGATGGCTTGCTCTCGCGTTGAGCCATGGGCAATAACCTTGGCGATAAGGGAGTCGTAGTGGCTGGTGATTTTGAACCCGGGTTTAAGGTGTGACTCGACCCGAATGCCCGGACCACCTGGCGGCAACCAGTCACTTACCGTGCCGGCTGACGGTGCAAAAGACCATGGGTCTTCTGCGTTGATACGGCACTCGATGGCGTGGCCTGAAAATACAATCTGATCCTGGCTGATCGACAGTGGCAGGCCCATGGCCACTCGAATTTGCTCGGCGACGATGTCGACGCCGGTGACCATCTCGGTGACCGGATGCTCGACTTGAACACGGGTGTTCATTTCAATGAAAAAGAACTCGCCGTTTTCGTAGAGAAACTCGAAGGTCCCGGCACCGACATAGCCAATCGCCAGGCACGCTTTCACGCACAACTGGCCAATCTCCTGAATCAAATCCCGGCCGACGCCCGGCGCAGGGGATTCTTCAATCAATTTTTGGTGTCGGCGTTGCGTTGAGCAGTCTCGCTCACCCAGCCACAGCGCATTGCCATGCTGGTCGGCCAGCACCTGAATCTCGACGTGACGCGGTGTCTGAAGGAATCGCTCCATGTAGACCACCGGGTTGCCAAAGGCAGCGTTGGCCTCTTCGCGGGTCAGGCTGACCGAGCGCAGTAGCTCCGATTGCGCATTGACCACTCGCATACCACGGCCGCCCCCGCCACCGGCCGCTTTGATGATCAGCGGGTAGCCGACTTTTCTGCCGCACTCGAGGATCTCTGCATCGCTATCAGGCACCGCGCCATCTGACCCCGGCACACACGGAATACCGGCTGCAATCATCGCCTGTTTGGCGCGCACCTTATCGCCCATGCACGCAATGGCCTCGGATGACGGGCCTATGAATGTCAGGCCTGCGTCCTCAACCGCTTTGACGAACCCGGCGTTCTCGGACAGAAAGCCATACCCCGGATGAATGGCCTGAGCCCCCGTGAGTTTTGCTGCCAGCAGTATTTTTTGCTGCAACAGATAGCTTTTGGAGGCCGAAGCCGGGCCGATGCAAATAGAGGTGTCAGCCAGCTTTACATGGCGCAAGTCGCGGTCAGCTTTTGAATACACCGCCACGGTTTGCAGGCCCAGTGATTTACAGGCACGCCAGATACGCAACGCAACTTCACCCCGGTTTGCGATCAATACCTTGTCAAACATGGTTAACCTTCCTGGCTCGATAAATGGGGGTGTCGCGCTCAACGTCTTCACCATCCGCCACCAGGATCTCGACGATCTCGCAGGCAAACTCGGCCTCCAGCGGGTTGAATAATTTCATCGCTTCAATCACCGCGAGAGTGTCGCCTTCACTGACCTGGCTGCCGACGCTGGTGAAGTCAGGCTTTGTCGGGGAGGGTCGCAGGTACACGATGCCCGCCATCGGGGCGGCAATCAGGTGCTCATCCAGTGGTGCGGCGGGTGCTGGCACAACCACAGTGGCTGCGGGTTTGAGAGGTGTTTCGGTGGTACTGACAGGCGTTTGTTGTCGGCGACCGAGGTGGACTTTGGTGTTCCCTTGGGTGTACTTCAACTCAAGGAGAGTCGAGCGCTCGAAGCTATCAATCAATCGTTCAAGATCTTTGCTGTGCATTTTTCCTCTTCCACTTTTTTCAGATCAACTACAAAAAACTTACCGCCATTGCGTCGCGGTCGTTTCAAACAAAGAGTGCCGCTGGGCGCCTGCGCTGAGGGCGGCGTCGATGTCGGTAAGCTCGAACCGAAGGGTGCGCCCCGGCATCAGTTGGCCCAGTTTCCAGAGGTCGGCTTCAATCACGTTCACCAGCTTGGGGTAGCCACCGCAGGTATTGGCGTCGACCAGTTGAATGATCGGCTCGCCGCTGGTGGGTATTTGCACCGTTCCGGGGACGATTCCGTGGGAGAGCAACTCACGGTTGACGGTGCGCTTCATCACGGCGCCAGACAGCCTGTAGCCTTGCCTGTTGGAACTGCGCCCGACGGTGTAATGGGTGTTGAAGAAACGCTCTTTGCTCTCGTCCGGGAACTCTTGCCATTCGGCCGAGGGCAAGACGCGAACCGTGGTTCCCGCTTCACTCAGCGCCCGCCAGTACGCTTGCAGTGCCGGGTCGAAGAGGCTCGATGGGGCGGCTGATGCAGTGCTGTTGCGGGGCGAGTTGCAAAGCCTGTCGCCTTTCGAAAGGGCTTTACCTTCGTGGCCTCCGAACGCGGCTTTAAGGTCGGTGGCGCAAGAGTTGAGCACCCGTTGCACCTCAATGCCGCCCTCGATTGCCAGGTAAGCGCAGCGGCCTTCTTGAGGCGCTTCGATGATCAGTGTTTCACCCGCATTGACCTTTAACCGTGACCACGGCGCGTGTTGTTTTTGCCCGATTCGGCTAGTGCTTAGCGCGCCGGTAATGGCAACACAGCACGCGTCGCTCATGCGCACCTTGAACGGGAAGTTGTTGATCTCAATGCTGGCCGCCTCGCGTGAATTGCCCAGCATCGCGTTGCCGAGCTCGTAGCTCAGGCTGTCAATGGCACCGCTGCGGCTGACACCGCTGGCCAAAAAGCCGATACGGCCGCGATCGACAATGATGTTGAGAGGACCGTTAGAGAGGATTTCCATCATTTCAATTGCGCCTTTGGACGAAATACCAGGGTGTCACCGGGGCTCAACAGCGCAGGCGGCATTGCCTGGCTGTCAAAGCCATCAAAGTCGGCGTGGCCGATGACGTGCCAGCCGCACGGGCCTGGGCACGGGAAGACAGACGCCTGCTCACCGGCGATCACCACGCTGCCTTTTGGGATCAAGGTGCGCGGGATTTGGCGCCGGGGGACTTCAAGCGCCGGGGGCAACCCCACGAGATACGGAAAGCCCGGCATCGATCCGAGCGCAGCCACGGTGTAAGTGACCGAGCTGTGCAGGGCTATGACGTCACGTGGGGTGAGGCCCGTTTGTTCGGCGACGTAGTCCAGGTCCATCCCGCGTTCGCCGCCGTAGATCATGTCGATGACGAAGTGCTTGCCATTGATGGGCGTGGGGCTTGAGCTGATCCACAGGTCGGACAACACCTGCGCCGCTTCATCTGGGGGGATCTTGCGGGGATCGTAGATGACCAGCAGGTTGTTAACCCCTGGCACGGTTTCGACTAACCCTGGAAAACTTTGCGGATCACGCAGGGTGTTGTTCAACGCCCAAAGCCGTTGCTGCAGCGCCTTGTCATAAGGGCCGCAGGACACATCCAGAAGCAGGCCGTTGGTACCTGCGAGCGAAATTCGCACAGCGGTATCAACGGCCTTTGGCGTTGCTAATGTGGGTTCAAAAAGAATCATGGCTATTCCAAATGCAGGTGCTCACCGAACGACAGATGCCGTGCGGGAGGCGTTGCATGGAGCACGCCAACGTTTACGATTCGAATGTGTTTTGTCTTCGTTTAGTCTTTAAAGTGCTTTTTAATGGATATAACTAATTGAAAGTTAAGCTGAAAGTTAGATTTTGTTTTTTGCGATTTTTTGCCGAGAATTCGACGGGGAAAGGATTTTTCAGCTCGCGACGCTATTTTGGCAATGCTACCTAAGGGAGCAAAGTCGCTACAAAAGGTAACATCGCGTCGAGTGCTTGCGTAAAGCTTGAGGGGGTCAAACCAGTGAAGAGGCTGCCCTTGCTGCCTGGTCATACGTGCCAGACATTTCTCTCAACGTCCGGGCCGTTGAACTGAGTTTTTCGACCAGGTTTTGATCGATGCTCGGCACCAGGCATTTGGTGCGTACCGTCACATACCGCTCTACCAGCGCCAGGCCCTTTTTGGTCGGGCTGTAGAACACTTCCTTGCCAATCTTTTTGGAACTGATCAGCAAGCTCCCCGACAGTTTGCGCAGGGAGTAAGAGACGATGTGGGTGTCTGCGAAATTCAAGGTAAAGCAGATGTCGGCAAGCTTCTTCTGTTTGCCACGGTGGCAAATGTGGTTGAGCACCATGATGTCGACCATGCCCAGGTCAGGTGCTCCGGCCGCACTCATGCAGGAGGTGGCCCACCTTGAAAATGCATTCCACGTCAGGATCATGCCGAACTCAAACTCCGACGCCGGGACTTGGCCTTCTACCACCAGGTGGGCAGACGCGACCAAGGGGCCGTTAAGGTCGGATTCAAGCTGAGAAAGCGTGTCGGACATATATCCTCCGTAATGACAAAGATCCCAAGTGAGAGCCATTGGTTTACGCGGCAATCTACCATAGCTGCCTGTGCACAGGGGGCGCAGGGCGGCACCTGCGGGCATTGGTGGAGGCGGTTTAGACCGCTGCGAAATGCCCTTTTAGTGGTCTGACGAGCCTCTGATTCATCACTTTTTTCGAACATTTTTGCCTTCTTTAATTCGCTTTTTACAGGCGAAGCCTTCTCCTAAAGTGACGTCAACCCGCAGGTGATGCCAGCCGCGCCCCTGGCTTGAAGGCGGCTGGCATTCACACCTGTACCCCGGCTGGCGCATTGCCGACCGCTCACCCCGTCAAGATGGAAAACAACAATGATCGGACTTCGAATCCTCCCTCGTACACGCCAAGTCAGCGCCGCACTGGTCGACAGTTTTCGCGCAGTCCCGGTCGCCAACGTCAGTGACTGCATGGGGCGAATGACTGCTGGCGGTACTCAGTTGCGTCCGTATCACAAAGGCGGTGTGTTGGCGGGGCCTGCCTTCACGGTCAAAGCCCGTCCGGGTGACAACCTGATGATCCACAAGGCTTTGCATCTGGCACAACCCGGTGACGTGATTGTGGTCGACGGCGGCGGCGACCTGACGAACGCACTGATGGGCGAGTTGATGGTGGCAACGGCTATCAAGCGCGGTCTTGGCGGCATCGTGCTCAATGGGGCGATTCGCGACATCGATGCGATCCAGGCCGGTGACTTTCCGGTGTATGCCGCCGGGATCACCCACCGTGGCCCGTACAAGGACGGGCCTGGCGAAATCAACGTGCCAATCGCCATCAGCGGCATGGTGATCAACCCGGGTGACCTGATACTCGGTGATGCTGACGGCTTGCTGTGCGTGCCGTTTGAAGCCGCCGAGCAGATCCTCGATGCCGCGCTGGGCAAGTGCGCAGCAGAGAAAGTGACGGTTAAAGAAATCGAAGAAGACCGCCTGGATATCACCTGGATTGATGCCCAGTTGGCGCGCCTGGGTTACACCGCATGAAGATCGTCATTCTTGACCGGGACACGCTGTCGCCGCAGACCGTGCTGCGGACGCCATCCTTTGCGCATGAGATCCAGTCTTGGGGGCGCACCGCTCCCGAGCAAGTGGCTGAGCGGATCGCCGATGCCGACATCGTTGTGCTCAACAAGGTAAAGCTCAGCGGGGAAGCAATCGCTGCGGCGAAAAACCTTCGCCTGGTGGCCATTGCTGCAACGGGCACCGATAACGTCGATATTGCGGCGTGCAAGGCGCGCGGCATCGTGGTCAGCAATATTCGCAACTACGCCGTCAACACGGTGCCAGAGCATACCTTTGCCCTGATCTTTGCCCTGCGCCGGAGCATTTGTGCGTACCGTGACGCGGTGAGGGCAGGGCGCTGGCAAGAGGCGCAACAGTTCTGCTTCTTCGATTACCCGATCAAGGACCTTGCCGGTTCTACCCTCGGCATCATCGGTGATGGGGTACTGGGGCAGGCGGTCGCCAATATGGCGCGCGGGCTCGGCATGCGGGTGATTTTCGCCGGGTACAAAGGGCACTCCGGGCTTGGCTCGTTGTATGTGCCGTTTGAGCAGACGTTGGCTCAAGCCGACATCCTGACCCTGCACTGCCCGCTGCTGCCAGAGACACGCAACATGATTGGCGCCGCAGAGTTTGCACTGATGCGCCGCAAGCCTTTACTGATCAATACCGCACGCGGTGGGTTGGTGGACGAAAGTGCTGTCGGCCCGGCCCTGGAAGCAGGGCAGATCTCTGGCGCGGGTTTTGATGTGGTGATGACCGAGCCGCCTGCGCCGGATCATCCGTTCATGACGCTGGTGGATCGCCCCAACTTTATTCTCACCCCCCATGTTGCGTGGGCGAGTGATGAGGCCGTACAAGGTTTGGCCGATCAATTGGTCGACAACATTGAAGCGTTTGTACGTGGCGAGCCAAGAAACGTCGTTTAACCCACACGCGTTAAATGCCCGACCTTATGTGACGCTGAGAACGGGCATTTAATGTTAGAACCGCTATCAACCTTGAATAAGCAGGTTGTGCTCGAAACTCTGGAGGGCGCCCCATGATTAAACACCTTGATCACTTAGTTCTGACCACCGTTGATGTGCAGGCGTGCAAAGACTTCTACATGCGTGTGCTCGGCATGCAATTTGTGCCTTCGCCGGGAGGGCGGATGGCGTTCCATTTTGGCCAGCAGAAGATCAACGTTCACGTGCGCGGGTTTGAGTTCGAACCCAAAGCTCATTTGCCCGTCTCGGGGGCGCTCGACCTTTGTTTCATCGCCACCGTCACCCTGGATGAGGTCATCGCCCACCTGGAAGCCGAGAACTGGCCGATTCTGCTCGGTCCCGTGCAGCGTACGGGGGCAACCGGCCCTATCCGCTCTGTTTATCTTCGCGACCCTGATCTGAACCTGATCGAGATTTCCGAGTTGCTGCCCACTGAGCAGGCGTAAACACATAACGATTGTTTGATTCGCTCCGCTGAGCGTTCGGCACGCGCTTGAGCCCAAGGTGTTGAAGTCTCCTGTTTCCCTTTGCACTGCACGTGGCAAAGGGGAGTTAAGAGAACACCCGGTCAAGTGTCGTGCTTTTTTTTTGCGCGAACACCTGCCGTTCCACCCCTGAATAACGACGCTTAATGATGCGAAAAAGGAATGAATAAGGTTTCTTATTTATCGCTTTTATCGACATCGCCGAATGCAGAACATGGCGGCTCCAATAAGCATAAAAAAAAGGAATGTTCATGACCGCAATCGCCGCCACCGACGTTGCCGCTCAGGCGAGGTCAAAGTATCGCTGGGTTGTTCTGTCAGTCATTGTCGTTGTTTACATGCTGGCCGCTGCCGATCGGGCCAACATCGGTATCGCCTTGCCCTACATCCAGAAAGAGTTCGGGGCGACCAATGCCCAGGCGGGATTGCTGGTCAGCGCGTTCTTTCTGTTTTATTCCCTGGGGCAAATTCCAGCAGGCTTTTTGCTCAGCAAAGTGGGTGTGCGTGTTGTGGCGCCGATCTCCATTGGCTTGACCTCAATCGTCACCCTGCTGATTGGCACCGCGCATAATTTCGGGCTGCTGAAAATCTATCGCTCAGCGCTGGGCATTGCCGAAGCGGCCCTGCCGTTGTCGATGCTGAGTACGATCAATCGCTGGTTCCCGGCGCGTGAAAAAGGTCTCGCCACAGGGGCTTTTCTGTCGGCGGCGAAGATGGGCGCAGTGATCGCCCCGCCCATTGGCGCAGCGCTGATCATGCTCGATGGCTGGCGGACGATGTTCTTTGCCTTCGCCATCCCCGGCGTCGTGCTGGCGCTGATCTGGTGGTGGCTGGTGCCCAACGATCCACGTGCGGGTCGCCGGGTCAACGACGCAGAAGCCACCTACATCGAAGACCAGCAGACCAGCAAAACCGACAGTGTGCGCACTCACAAAAGCTTCGGTGCGCTGGACACGCTGCTGCGTTACAAACAAACCCCGCGACTGGCCAGTTCACGCTCTGTGTTTGCGTCCTGGAACATATGGGGCTGCGGCCTGGGCTATTTGTTGATGACCGGCGTGGTCAACGTGCTGCTCGCCTGGCTGCCCAAGTACCTGGGGGAAGTGAAGCATTTTGAACTGATGCAGATCGGCTTCGTGGCGGCCTTGCCTTTTGCTGGCGGCGTGCTGGGCAATATCGTAGGGGGCTGGTTGTCTGACACCGTGCTGGACCGTCGCAGAAAGCCGACGATGATGATCAGCGCTGTGGCCACGTGTCTGATGATGGTTGCCTTGGTCTATGCGCCCAATGACCTGCTCTCGGTCAGCCTGCTGTTGTTTGGCACGGGCTTTCTGTTGAACATCGGCTATTCGTCATTTTCGGTGTACTCCATGGGCCTGACCACGCGCACCACTTACCCGGTGGCGGCCTCTGTGGTCAACAGCGCCGGCCAGGCCGGCGGGGCGATGGCGCCGCTGATCACCGGCTTGCTCCTGGATAGCTACAGCTGGACGGCGGTGTTCATCTTCCTGGGCGTGTGTTCATTGGCAGCGCTGGTTTTTGTACTGTCGATCAACGAGCCGGCCAACCATGACGAGTCGCTGGCGAGTGCGTAACCGGGCTGCCCATTAACAGCCTTCGGTTCACGCCGGGAAGGTGCGTTGACGACAGTCATCTGCGCCTTCTCAGCTTTGCAGTTGCCGCGAAAAATCACACTGCTCGACGGCCCGAATCGCCACTTCGCTCACGAACGCCGAGGGCCGATCATTTCGGTACATCGCCATGTAGGGCACAGGCGGCAAGGGCGGGTCGGTGTGTATGATCGTCAATTTGCCCTCATCCACCAGCGGGCGAAAGCACTCCAGCGGCAGGTACGTGACACCCAACCCGGCGGCGGTCAGCCCGAGCATGGCCGTCAGGCTGTCCGAGGACAGCATCTTGGGCAGCTCGATACCCATGGTCCCCAGCCACTTGTTGACAAACAAACCCGACCCCGACTTTTTGCCTTGTACCAGCAGCGGGTATTTGGCCAGTTCGGCCAGCCCGACCACCCCCGAATGCTCGACCACGCCGGGCGCAGCCATCCAGGCGTTTTCAACAATGCCCAGCGGCACCGCGGTGATCTCGGGTGCTGTGAAGGTGTCGGGGATGATAATCATGTCCACCAGATCATCCACGAGCTTTTCATGGAGGTTGCGGCTCATATCGACTTCAGCCTCAACCGTTAGCCCCGGAAAATCCTCTACCAGTTTGGCAATCAGCCGGGGCAGCCATGTCAGCGCCGTCAGCTCGGTCACGCCCAGCCTGAGCCGTCGGGTCACCACGTGGGTGCCGTCCTTGAGTGAGGTGATGCGTTCTGCAAGGGTGAGCATTTCCCGGGCGATCACCAGCATTTCTTCGCCGATGGCCGTGAGCCGTGCACCGCGTTGCGAGCGGTCGAACAGTTGCAGCCCCGTGGAGGCCTCCAGTTCCTGTATGCGCTTGGAGATGGCTGACTGCGTGGTATTGAGGTGCTCGGCCGCACGCTCGAAAGTGCCGAGGCGTTCGATCCAGTGCAGCGCAAGGAGTTGCCGGAGGTTGATCATTAACATTCCTGTTAGGCATGTTTGGGCATACGATAATATCGCTTTTTCTATTTTTCAGGGTCTTTATCCTCAAAGCCATACGCCACCTGAGGAACACCCATGAACGCTATCGCCTCAACGTCAGACTTGCATGCGCTGCTGGCCGCTTATGCCCGCACCTCGACGTCCATTATCAGTGATTGCCTGGACCGCCTGCCTGGCGCGCCACTCACGCCATTCCATTGCATTGAAGGCACCATGGTCGGCACCGCCCTGACCGTGAAAGTCCCGTGCGGTGACAATCGTGCGATCCATCAGGCGCTGGAAATCCTGAGCCCCGGACAAGTGCTGGTGGTGGATGGCGGAGGGGATATCAGCCGGGCCTTGATGGGCGACATCATGACCGCCATCGCGCAAAAGCGCGGCGCCGCAGGCATTGTGGTAGACGGCGCCATTCGTGATCTGGCGACGATTGGCAAGGGCAGCTTCCCGGTGTTTGCCCGGGCCGCCTACCATCGCGGCCCGTATAAAAACGGGCCGGGGGAGATCAACGTACCGGTCAGCATTGGCGGCATGATCGTCTCGCCGGGCGACATCGTTGTCGGTGATCACGATGGCATCGTGGCGTTCCCGGCCGAGCAGGCAGAAGAACTGTTGCAACGGTGCCTGGGGACCGAACAAAAAGAAGCAGAGATGATGGCGCAAATTGCGTCCGGAACTTACAAGGGCGCCTACGGGGCCAAATAATCGGAAACCCTAACAATGAAAATCGCAATTGTCGGAGCGGGCGAAGTCGGCCTCACTTATGCGCGGCCATGGGCAGCGGCAGGGCATGACATCATCTTGTGCGACCTGAAACCCTCAGCTACTGCCCAGGCATTTGCCGCCGAGCGGGGCCTGGATATCGCCACCTCAGTTGGCGCTATCGCTGCAGACTGCGACGTTGTCGTGTCGTGCGTATTCGGCACAGTGTCGCTGGTGGTGGCCGAGCAGGCGCTGGCCCACATGCACAAGGGCGCGCTGTACATCGACATGACGACCGCTGACCCGGCGCAGATCAGAATCGCTGCCGAGCAAGCGGCGCAATCGGGCATCGTGTACGTCGACGTGGCAATCCTCGGCGCCATCGCGCTGACCCATGAGAAGACCAACTTGCTGGGCGCAGGTCCTGGTATTGAACCTGCGCAGCGCCTGTACGCGGCCATCGGCGCACCGCTCAAGGCGGTCGAAGGTGGCGCTGCTGGCGATGCGGCTGCGCTCAAAATTTTGCGCAGCGTGTTTACCAAAGGGCTGGAGGCGCTGACCATCGAGTGCTTTATGGCCGCAGAAAAACAGGGCGTGACAGACAAGCTGCACGACGCCTTGAGCGACATTGATCAAGCCAGCCTGCGCGATTTTCTCGGCGCCTTGATCCGCACGCACGTCCTGCATGCGCCACGTCGTCTCAAAGAGGTTGAAGAGGCTGAGCGCCAATTGCGCGCCGCCGATATGCCGGTGGCCGTGCTGCCGGGGGTAAAAGACCTGTTTCAGCGCACCGCCGAACAGATCAGCGCGAACCCGTTGGAAACGCCCGCACCGACCTTGGAGCAGGCGTTTGAATGGCTCTTTAAGGCCAATGGGATCAGCCGCTAATAAAATCCGCCGATGGGAATGGGCCAGTAACGTGATCAAGCACTGGCCCGTGCGGTATATAGTTACTACCTGAGCAGGGTGCAGGTGAGGTTTTCTGATGACTTATTGAATGAGTTATCAGGAGAGACTCAATGATGGGAACACCCGTGGTGCAGGTTGCAGGACCCCATGGCGCATTTATCAAGGACAAAATGCCCAGTTGGATCAAACACAGCCACCCTTCACATATTCAACGCTTGAGAGCCGGCTTGTTTGCAGGGCATGTAAACGAAGACCAGTTGCCCGAGTGGTTCACCCATGCCGCACCCTGGCTGCGTGAGGCATTGTTGGGGAGCCAGGCGCGAAGCCGTAAGGCGCATGCCATGCTGGCCATTAAACTCCAGGGGTTTAAAGGCATCGCCGAGTTTGCGGAGCCACTGCTGGTGGAGGCCATGAAGGGGCTCGATTCGTCGGCTATCGATGTCAATAAAAACAGCCTCTATTACCTGCGTCGTGATCAACCGGTACACGAGCAAAGCCTGCTGCAGGCGGCCTTGCTCAACTTTTCGGGTAAAGAAGACTTCTCGGTGGTGGTCGGGGGAGCATCCAGTGTGATCGCCCCGGCGGGTGCGTTGGTGACCGAAAAAGCTGGCTTGACTGCCGACTGGTCATCAGGCTTTTCGCGTGAAGAGGGGCCAGGATTGATCAGGCGAGAACACACCCGGCCTGATTCGATAGAGGGCAACCGTTATCGTTTTAAAGAGCAGCACGCCGTAGCACCTCAGGCTTTCTCGCAGTTATGCCGCCAGCTTGATTTGGGCAAGCAGTATCAGGAGCACTTGAACAGTGTTTTTGATGATCCGGCAACACGCGCCGGATTGCGA
This sequence comes from Pseudomonas sp. FSL R10-0399, assembly GCF_009600165.1. Classification (NCBI taxonomy): domain Bacteria; kingdom Pseudomonadati; phylum Pseudomonadota; class Gammaproteobacteria; order Pseudomonadales; family Pseudomonadaceae; genus Pseudomonas; species Pseudomonas sp. FSL R10-0399. The sequence continues at coordinate 7,520 of NZ_WIWK01000102.1, read as the reverse complement.
CATCAGATGATCATTGCCCTGAAAGAGCAAATGGCTGTGCGGCTTCATACCGGCCTGATGGTAGGCGATGTCAAAGGGGCGGGTTACCAGATGGTCCGAGGATTGCTCGACGGTGCCCCAAACCCGAGGATGGGGCCGCTGGTCTTCAGTGGGCTGGAGCTGTTGGGCTTCAACATTGGCCATGTAGTGATCATCGAGTCTGCTCGCTCGTACCCCATTAGAGGCTGGGTGGAGGAGCACACAGGCATTACTTTGCCGGCAGTCCGGTTTGATGAGCCCGGCCCTGATCCTGTCATGGTGTATATCCCGGGAGCCCCTATCAGCCCTCTCAAGGAGTATTCCTCACTGGGTGAATTCACTCAGGACTTGGTCGCGAACTTAGGCTCCGCCAATTACCAGCAGTTTTTTGCAAGCCTGGTACCGCAAGGCAAACAGAAGGACTTTCTGACGCGCCTGAACCATCAGTTGATCGAGAAACACCCCACACCTGGCACCCAGGAGGAGCCTGTTTATTTTGCCGCATCGAGCGTCAACTTGAGAGTGAGCCAGCAAACGTTGCAACCGATCTCTGGCGATATCTTCAACACGCTCTATTTCAGGCAAATAGAAAGGATAAAAGAGGATGCGCTTGCGATCGCCATACCCACTGCTGTGGTGGATTGGGAGCAGACCGTCGAGACCCTGGAGTACTGGGCGTCGGTGGGAATGAATGTGCTTAACGTCGCTGCCTTTTTTGTTCCCGGGCTGGGAGAAGCGATGATGGTGGTCATGGCGCTGCAGTTGGCCAAAGAGGTTTACGACGGCTTTGAAAGCTGGAGTGTGGGTGACATGGAGGGTGCATGGTCGCACCTGGAATCAGTGGCTATGAATGTGGCATTCATCGGCGTGATGGGCGGTGCCGGGTATGCCTTTAGCAAGATACCGGCGGGCACTATTCCCCGAATTCTTAAAGAGGTGAGACAGGCCTTGCTGCCCACGGGGGAGATTCGTCTGTGTAAGCCAGAGGTTCATGCTTTTCAGGTCCCCGAGCAGGTGCTGGACAACAGTGAGCCCAATGTTCTGGGGCAGTATCACGTCAATGGCAAGACGTATGTTCGAGTGGGTGAACACGTCTATGAGCAAACATTTGATCCATCAGCCAATAAGTGGAAGCTCAAACATCCCGATGCCCAGAACGTATTCGAGCCCACGCTTGAGCACAATAACGCGGGGGCATGGCGCCATGCTCATGAACAGCCGCTGGAGTGGAATCGAGCCACCTTGCTGCGTCGCCTTGGGCATGAGACCCGTCTGTTTGACGATGCCACCCTCGGCCAGATGGGGGACATAAGCGGGGTGTCTGATGCGGCACTGCGTCAAGTTCATATCGAGGGTTTGCCCACGCCTTCGGTGTTACTCGACACGTTTGAGCTGTTCAGGGTTGATCGCGAACTGGATGCGTTGATTGAGCAGATCGCCAGTAGTAAAGGCTTTACCCACTATCAGGACGAGGTTTTGCGTGTGCTGGTTGAAACACCAGGTTGGCCCCGAGGGCAAGAGCTTGAAGTGTTTGATGGCGACCAGATGTGGGGTCCTTCAACGCGTTATGGGAAGGTGCTGGTTGAGCGCGACCCCCGGCCGATTATCAGAATCACCCGTGCTGACATTGCCCAGGGAACGTTAGCTGAACGGATTCTCTCCTTATTAAGCGATGAGCAGGCAGCACAGCTGCTGGGTCGTACAGAGGGCCCTGTATCGCAAGCCCGGCGCTTCAATCAGAAGCTTGCCGATGGCCTGAGCCAACATAGACAACGCCTGCTTAAACGCCTGCTAAGTGCGGTCAAGAGTGCGTCCTCTTCAACCGAAGTTGAGGTCTTGCGTAACAGATTTCCCTCGTTGTCAGAAAGAGCAGTGAAAGAAGTTCTGGAGAACGCCAGCAGCAGTGAGTTGGCGGATATGCGTAACGGATCATTCCCCAAACGCATCGACGACAGTGCACGCGTCTACGTCCAGCAAGGGCGAATGAATCGTGCAATGGCAGGACTGTGTAAGCAGAGCTTGTTTTCTCTGGACAGCGAGCGCTTGGCTCTGCGTGGTCTGGAACATTTGCCGGGATGGTCAAATGACGTACAACTGCAAATCAGGGCCAATAGCAGCAATGGACGCTTGCTCGATAGCATTGGCCTTGATCAGGACCCCGTCCGTAAAACCCTGATCAAGTCCGGTGATCACTTTTCTGTAGTGCAAGCGGCAGGTGTGCCCTTGAGCGCTGATCTGAACCTTTATGAAGCAATTTTGCAGGTGTTGCCCGAACCGACCCGTGAAGCCATGGGCTATTTAGACATCAGTCAGGCTGATGACTTGCGGGGAGCATTGGCGCAGCATGCATTATCGAATCGTTCAGAAGTGGCGCAAATATTGCGTCAGCGCATTCCGGGGGCGGAGCCTGCACTTGGGCGGATCAATAACCAGATCGGTTATGCGTTGTCTGGCACTGGAGAAGGTCTTGGCGTCAGAGACCTGCAAGTCGTGAGGCTGCGCGATGTTTATCCAGACATGAGTGATGAACAAGCGCTTGGCTACATTGAAGCGCGGTTGAGCCAAGGTGTTACGGATCAACAGATATTTGATCAGTTAGAACAGCAGCTAAATGAACTGCAGGGGTTGCGTAGCGTCCTGCAAGCCTGGAGTGCTGAGAGGAGCGGACGCTCTGGGATTGTAAGCAGAGTCATTGAGTGCTGGCGCACAGGGCTGCCCTATAACCATGACGCCAATATTGCCCTCGATTTGGGAAGCGTCAGCCAATTACCGGCATGGGAAGCTGACTTCTCGCATGTCAGGGCCTTGAGTATGGACGCCAGCTTGTTAGTCAGTGAGCCGGGCGCCGTATTTCTCCAGCGTTTTCCTAATGCACGACGTCTGGAGTTGTTCGTAGGCAAAGAACAGATCGGGCCGATTGCACAGGCTCTGCCTGCATTGGACGGGATTAATGAGCTTTCGCTGATGTTGAATGTCGGAGCAGACTCAAGCGCACCGCTTATTGATGCGCTGTCGAGACTCTCACAGCTCGAGCAGTTATCCCTAAGCGGCGACATCAATGCGCTGGATGTCACGCAGTTGTCCGGGCTTCGAGGGTTGAGCCTGTCCGGCAACGTGAGTCAATGGCCAACAGGGCTTTTCGGGCTCGAACACCTTGAGTTGCTGGACCTGCGTAATACCTCGATTGTGACGCTGCCAGACACGTTTTTTGAGAGCAGCCTGCATCCGTTTTCAACGCTGCGTCTGAACTGGTCGGGCATGAGTCTGGACACTATCGTGAGGGCCTATGATTTCCTGTCCTCTATCCCTGCCTATGCCGCTGAAGTGTCCGATCTGGTCTCCAGTTATGTGAGCGAAGGGCTAAGAACCATAGCCATTGGGACCCGGGTGCCTGCGCTGACGGAGTCTGTGATTCAGCGCGCCTTGTACAAGTTGCCTGCCGGGGTGTTGATCAGACGGGTCGGTGAAGTTTCTGAAGAGTACCGAACTCTGATTGCGCGTCTGAACCACTGGAAAAGCCAGGTATCTTCAGGCGCTTACACTCACTTTCGGCAAACGGTTTGCGATCGGATTACAGGTTGCTGGCGCAGCGGGTTGGCCGGACGGCTGGGTCTGGAAGGCGATGATCTGGGCGTTGCCTGGAAACTACCGGAGGAGGGCGGCATGCTCGACCTGGAAGGGGACGCATATGGCGACTTGCCAAAGCTTGAAGCCCATTCTTTTACCCATGTCACGCGCTTGAGAATACCTGCGCTTAACGTGCCTGTAGACGAGTTGAACACGTTCCTGGGCGCCTTCAAAAATGTACAAGCAGTGGATCTTTCGCGAAGCCAATTACTGGATTTTCCATCCGCGTTGGCAGACATGCAGCAGTTACGCAGTTTAAACCTCGGGTTCAATGAGTTGAGGGTCACGCCGCAGATGCAGGAGAGCCTTAATTCAATGCTCGGGCTTAAGCAATTGGACCTGAGTGGTAACTGGGTAGACGAGCTGGATGTCAGTTCACTCGATGAGCTGCAAGAACTCAACTTGAATAGCACTTCAATAAAGCACTGGCCGGCAGGCATTGAACGGTGTCGTTCGTTAAGGTTCCTGAATTTAAGTTTCAGCGCGTTAACCGAGATTCCACCTGAGGTCGTAAATCATCCAACCGTGTTAAGCAAAACGCTGGTGCAAGGGTGCCGGTTAACCCGTAAAAGCTGTGATGACTTATTGAGTTATGCGCTCAAACATAAACGTAACCGGGTAGGAGGCATCGGCCTGGACAGGCTGGCCGAGGGCGTGACGGACGGCGAGCCTGAACCCTTCCCGATTCAGGTCGTAGACAACCCGGACTTGCTGCTGCCTGAGCCGTTCACGACCGCCCCCGATGATACCCCTCTGACTCGCTTGCAGCGACTGACCCCCGATCTGACGCCCGCGCAGGCGCAAGCACGCCTGGAGCAAATTCAAACAGGTGAAGTCTCCATTGAAGTCAGGCTTGAGGCGTGGGAACAGGAACTCGGCGCACTCACGAGTCGCCTCAATGACTGGATCGCGAGCCGCAATTACCGAATAGAAGGGGGCAGGCGTTGGGTTAACTCGGCAGACCGCAAGACTGCCTCGGATCGCATTCTCCAGGCCTGGCGATATAGCGTGGCCCGTTCAGGCGTCGAACAGCAGGCGCTCGACTTCTCAGGTTTATGCATCGGCGACATTCCTCAGTTTCCAGGCGCGCTTTATGACATTACCGCTTTGAACTTGAGTGGTTCGGGTTTAACGGAGTCGGGAGTGCAAACATGTATCCGATCGTTTAGCCAGTTACGAACCTTGCAACTGAACAATGCAAGCTTGACCAGACTGCCTGAGTCCATTGGGGCGCTCCAGCATTTGAACAGCCTGGAAGCCGCTGGCAACCATTTGATTTCAGTTGATCTAGAACCCCTGCGTGGGTTGAAATCGCTGGATCTAAGTCGAAACGCGCTGACCGAAGTCGACGTCCAGGGCATGGATAACTTGCAGACACTGATACTCAGTGGCAATCGATTGAGTGAATGGCCTGAGGGCGTACTGGATCTTGCGCAATTGCGTGTTTTAAAACTCGATACCAATCAGATCGAGGCCATTCCCTTTCGCGCTCTGCAAGGTCATCACGACCTGCTGATGGCCGGGACTGACCTGTCCAATAATTATCTACCCAACAGTGAACTAAGGTCGTTGTACGACTACCGTGATTTCACAGGCAATGACTTGGGGTATTCATTGGAAGACTTGCAGGTCGACAGTTCTGAAGCCGGTTCGGATGAAGATTCTGATGGGCAGAGCGATGTAGAGACCGATGAAGAAATAACTGATGAGTTACCGGGTGCGCAGGCCTTGGGAGATGAAAAAACACCGTGGTTCCAGGACGTGTCTGCTGATTCAACAAAACACGAAATGTGGGACGTGCTTAGAGCAGCCCCCGGCTCCCAGTATTTTTTTCGCCTGCTTGAGTTACTTCAAGGGAGTAAGGATTTTGCCCTCGTCAGGGCTGAGTTGAACCAGCGAGTATGGGAGGTACTGGAGGCAGCTTACAAAGATGAGACGTTGCGTGATGAGCTTTTCAGCCTGGCCCGCTCGCGCGGTACCTGCTCCGATGGAAGGATGCTTGTATTTAACGACATTGAATTAAAAGTGTATGAGTTCAATGAGTTTGGTACGGGGGCCGCGAGTAAAAGTGGTCAAGAGCTGTTTACGTTTTATAAACGGATGTTTCGTCTCGGTAAAGTGGAAAGCATTGCTCAGGCGACGGCCAATGCCTCAGGAACTATTGAAGTCGTAGAGGTACGTTTGGCTTATCGCACTGCCCTGGCCAACAGGCTGGACTTGCCCAAGCAGGCTGCCGACATGTTGTATAGAGCTAGTGCGCCCGAAGTCACGCCTGCAGCCATAGAAGAGGCTTATGAGAAGGTCATTCTGGCTGAAAAAAGCAGTGAGTTACTAGAGCATCTGACGACCCAGGACCACTGGCTCACTTATCTGAAAGCGCAATACCCTCAAGAGTTCGAGGCGCTGCAAGCTTATAGCGATGAGCTGATTAATGCACTGGATCAGCAATACGACAGCCCTGCCAGTGAGGGGTATGAAATAGCGGCAGATATCGCGCGTATAGAGGTGTCTGTCAAAGAGCATGACCTCTTGCTGCGACTTTGCGGTCTTCAGCGTGCGTTACTGGACTAGAAGCGTCATTGACAGGGCTAGCACGGAAACGATGATCCTGAGCTGGCCCCTGTTGCCCCTTTTTCAGTGGCGTGCGTCCACTCAGTGGCGGTCCAGCCACACGGTTTGCACGTTGCAAAATTCCCGCACGCCGAAGTGCGACAGTTCACGGCCGAAACCGCTCTTTTTCACGCCACCGAAAGCCACGCGGGGGTCGCTGGCCGAGTAGCCGTTGATGAACACGCCGCCAGTTTCCAGTTCGCCGGTCAGTTGCTGGGCCAGTTCGACATTGGCGGTGTAAATGGTTGCTGTCAGGCCGAAGTCGCTGTCGTTGGCCAGCGCCACGGCATGCGCACAGTCTTGTGCGGTAATGATCGACGCCACCGGGCCGAACAGTTCCTGTTTGAACGAGGTCATTTGGTCGGTCACGTTGGCCAGAATCGTCGGCTCATAGAAGTTGCCAGCCCCTTCGGCTTTGCCGCCGCCGAGCAACAGGGTCGCGCCTTCTTCCAGGGTGTCGCGCACTTGTTGGTCCAGTTCATCACGCAGGTCATAGCGCGCCATCGGGCCGATGTAGGTGTCGTTGGACAGCGGGTTGCCCACCACCAGTTTGCGGGTGGCCTCGACGAATTTTTCAGTGAATGCCTCAACCACGCCTTTTTCAATAATCAGGCGCTTGGCGGCGGCACAGACTTGCCCCGAGTTCTGGTAACGACCGACCACGGCAGCCTGCACGGCGGCGTCGAGGTCGGCGTCATTGAGCACGATGAACGGGTCGGAGCCGCCCAGTTCCAGCACGCATTTCTTCAGGGCAGCGCCAGCCTGTGCGCCAATGGCGGTACCGGCGCGAACGCTGCCGGTGAGGGTCACGGCGCTGATGCGTGGGTCGGCAATGGCGCGCGACACACCGTCCGGGGTAACGTTGACCACTTCAAACACGCCCTCGGCAAAACCGGCGCGCACAAAGGCGTCGCGAATCAGGTAGGCGCTGCCCATCACATTCGGTGCGTGCTTGAGCACGTAGGTGTTGCCCGCCAGCAACGCGGGTACCGCGCCGCGCAGCACTTGCCAGACCGGGAAGTTCCACGGCATCACCGCCAGAATCGGGCCCAGCGGACGGTATTCGATGCGTGCCTTGCCGCCTTCGACCTGGGTCGGCTCGGCGGCCAGCATGGCCGGACCGTGTTCGGCGTACCACTCGCAGAGCTTGGCGCATTTCTCGATTTCGCCACGGGCCTGGGTGATCGGCTTGCCCATTTCCTCGGTGATCATGGTTGCCATGGCGTCAGCGTTGTTGCGCAGCGCCTGGGCCAGCGCGACCATGG
>NZ_WIWK01000101.1:0-22735 GCF_009600165.1 Pseudomonas sp. FSL R10-0399 | reverse complement strand
GTTTTCTGCGGTGCCGGCCAGCGGGTCGGCATTGATGTACATGCGCGGCACGCCAAAGCGCTTGCCGGCCAGGGATTCAGCGCTGGCGGCCAAATCCAGGTACGACGCCGGGCGCACGGATTCAACGCTCGGCAGCGGCACCCAAGGCTGCATGCGCCAGAGGTCGCCACGGGTGTCCGGGTCTTCGGCAACCACCACATCGAGCACTTGCAGCAGGTCGGCCATGGTTCTGGCATAGGGCACGACCACGTCCATGGTTGGTGTCAGCGGCCAGTTACCGCGCACTGAAATCACTCCGCGAGATGGCGTGTACGCGCACAGGCCGTTGTTGGACGCCGGACCGCGCCCGCTGGACCAGGTTTCTTCGGCCAGCCCAAACGCCGAGAAACTCGCAGCGGTGGCCGTGCCAGCACCATTGGACGAGCCGGAGGCGAAGGGCGCAGTCAAGTAGTCAGCGTTGTACGGGCTTTCGGCGCGGCCATACACGCCGCGTTGCATGCCGCCGTTGGCCATGGGCGGCATATTGGTTTTGCCCAGGCAAATGGCCCCGGCGGCGCGTAAACGTTCAATGGTGAACGCATCGCGATAAGCGATCAGGTCTTTAAAAGCCGGGCTGCCGGACGCGGCTGTCAGGCCCTTGACCAGGTAACTGTCCTTGGCGGTATAGGGGATCCCGTCCAGCGGGCCGAGGGCTTCACCCTTGGCGCGACGGGCGTCCGACGCTTCGGCTTCTTTAAGGGCTTCGGGGTTGCGCACCACCAGCGCGTTCAGCGCGGTCGGCGTTTGCGGGCCGTCATAGGCCTCGATGCGTGCAAGGTACGACTTGACCAGCTCAACCGCGGTGGTCTGGCCCGAATCGAGCGCTTCACGCAGTTGGGCAATGGAAACTTCAGTAACTTCGATCATGCGCTCACCGCCGAAGGTTAAGGGTGGATGTGGACTGTGTGCAGCTTAGCGAAACCGTTTTCGTTAATCGATATTTATCCGTAATTATTAAGCGGCTCGCGTCTACCGAATAAAACGCTGAACATAATCTGCGCTTAATTCCAGCACGCTCTGATAGCGCGAGTCGGCTAATTGTAACCGTCATTTTTAACGATTAAACTCGCGCCCCATGAAACGCTATCTGCGGCTTTGTCTTATTTTTGTCCTGAGCCTCGCGCTTCCCTTGAGTGGGATGGCGGGTGTGCAGGCACCGGCAGACCCGTGCCCCATGCAAGTGTTGGGCATGAAGATGATGAACGACATGGGCATGGACTGCTGCGACGACAGCAAGGCGCCGTCCGAACATGGCAAGTCGTGCAAACCCGGCCAGGAATGCAAAACCGGGACGATGTTGCAAATTTCGGTCATCAAGCCCGCACTTTCCTTGCCCAATCCGCTCACGCTGGCGCTGTTCAGCGATGCCGTACCCACTTCCGCCCCGTCCGGGGTGTGGCGCCCGCCACGGGTTTGATTCCTGTCCCTCTTTGAACCGTCTTGCGCATTAGCGCGAGGCACAGTTGCGCGCTGTGTTTGCAGCGTGCACGGGATCTTCACAGGAATCTAAAACATGAAACCCATGTGCTTTGGCACTGGCTTGCGCGTATGCGTCGGCCTGGTGGCAAGTGTGCTGGCGTGGCCGAGTTTCGCGGGTGGCCTGACCCTCGATGAAGCGCTACGCCTGGCCGACAATACGGCGCCTGCGCTGGCGGCCCAAAATGCCAGCGTGCAAGCGGCCAGCAGTGCCGCGATCCCGGCGGGCGAATTACCGGACCCAAAACTGGTGCTGGGGGTGCAGAACTTCCCGGTGGGCGGCCCCGATCGCGGCAGCCTGGACCGCGATTTCATGACCATGCAAATGGTCGGCATCCGTCAGGACATGCCCAATAGCGAGAAGCGCAAGGCGCGCATTGAAGTGGCCGATGCCGCTGTGGACACCGCCATTGCCCAGCGCCGGGTGGCGCGGCTGAATGTGCGTCAAGCCACCGCATTGGCGTGGATCAACAGTTATTCAGTGGAGCGCAAAGACGCGCTGTTTAAGGATTTCTACTCTGAAAATCGCCTGTTTGGCGATGCCGTGCGTGCGGCGATTGCGGGCGGCCGCGCGCAACCCTCTGATGCCGTGACCCCCAAACAGGAAGCTGCATTGTTGGCTGAGCAGCAGGATGAGTTGCAGCAACAGCGTGCCCAGGCCCATGCCGCACTCAAGCGCTGGATTGGCCCGGCGGGCAACGATACGCCGTTTGGGCGCTTGCCCGAATGGCCGGTCGAAGGCGGGATGTACACCCATAACGTGCAGCACCATCCGCAGCTCGCGGCCTTTGAACCCATGACCCGCGAGGCGCAAGCCAAGCTGCATGAGGCTGAGGCCCAGAAGCACTCGGACTGGAGTTGGGAACTCGACTACCAACACCGTGGGCAGCAATTCGGTGACATGGTCAGCGTGCAGTTTTCCTGGGATTTACCGATATTTCCCGGTCGCCGACAAAACCCGGTGATTGCCGCCCGGCAAGCCGACCTTGATCAGTTGGATGCCGAGCGCGAAGACATGACCCGCGAGCATACCCGGCAACTGGACGATGACCTGGCCGATTTTCAGCGCCTTAACCGTGCCGTGCAACGCGGTCAGGACAGCCTGATTCCGCTGGCCCAAGAGAAGGTCGCGTTGAGCATGGCCAGTTACCGCGCAGGCAAAGGTGATCTGAATGCGCTGGTCACGGCACGTCGCGAGTTGATCCAGGCCCGCCTCAAACAGGTGGACGTTGAAGAGCAGCGCGCAGCGGTCAATGCCCGTCTGTATTTCGCTTATGGGGAAGGCGCACATGACATTTAATAAAACCAAAGTAACCGGGCTGGTAGTCGCTGCGCTGGCGTTGGGCGTGGCAGCAGGCTGGTGGGCAGGGCAACCCCGTGACACCGGCATGGCGCCGTCAATGGCAGCCAGCGCGCCCAAGGCGCTGTACTGGTATGACCCGATGTTCCCGCAGCAAAAGTTCGATAAACCGGGCAAGTCGCCTTTTATGGACATGCAATTGGTGGCGCAGTACGCCGACGATAAAGCCGACGCGCAAACGCTGCGGGTTGATCCGGGGCAGACCGAAAATCTCGGTGTGCGCCTGGCCACGGTCGGTCGCGGCATGTTGGCGACCCGTGTCATGGCGTCCGGGGTGCTGGGCTTCAATGAGCGTGATGTGGCCGTGATTCAGGCGCGCACGCCGGGCTTTGTCGAGCGTGTCTACAATCTTGCGCCCGGTGATGTGCTCAAACCCGAAGCTGCGCTGGCGGATGTTTTGGTGCCGGAATGGGCGGCGGCGCAGGAAGAGTTTCTGGCGCTCAAACGCGTGGGTGATTCCGCGCTGCTGGCGGCGGCGCGTCAGCGTCTGCGCCTCACGGGCATGCCGCCAGCACTGATTGCGCAGGTCGAGCGCAGTGGCAAGGTGCAGCCGGTGTTGACCGTCACCAGCCCGGTGGGCGGCGTGTTGCAGACGTTGAATGTGCGTCAGGGCATGACCTTGGCACTAGGTGAAACCCTGGCCCAGGTCAATGGCCTGGGCAGCGTCTGGCTGACCGTGGCGGTACCCGAGGCGCAAGCCGCAGCCGTTGCGCCGGGGCAAACCGTCGAGGCACGTTTACCGGCCTTTGCCGGGGAAGTGTTCAAGGGCACGGTCAGCGCGATCCTGCCGCAAACCAACGCCGACAGCCGCACGTTGCAGGTGCGGGTCGAGCTGGCGAACCCCGGTGCACGGCTGCGACCGGGGTTGACCGCGCAGGTCAGCCTTGAGCAGGGCATCGATCAGCATGTGTTGTGGGTGCCCGGCGAAGCGGTGATTCGCACCGGCCATCAAGCCTTGGTCATGCTGGCTGAGGAGGGCGGGCATTACCGCCCGGTTGAGGTGCGTACCGGGTCTGAAAACGATGGCCAGACCGCCATCCTGCAAGGGCTGCAAGAAGGCCAGCAGGTAGTGAGTTCAGGCCAGTTCCTGCTTGACTCCGAGGCCAGCCTCAAGGGGCTGGACGTCACGCCGCTGGCGCCAAACCTGCCAACCGGGAGCCAGCCATGATTGCCGCGCTGATTCGCTGGTCTGTCGGCAACCGGATGCTGGTGTTGCTGGCGACGTTGTTTGTGACGGCGTGGGGCATCTGGTCGGTGCAAAACACGCCGATTGATGCCCTGCCGGATTTGTCCGATGTGCAGGTGATTATCCGCACGCCGTACCCTGGGCAAGCCCCGCAGATTGTCGAAAACCAGGTTACTTACCCGTTGACCACCACCATGCTCTCGGTGCCCGGCGCCAAGGCCGTGCGTGGCTATTCGTTTTTCGGCGACAGCTTTGTCTATGTGTTGTTTGAAGACGGCACCGACCTGTATTGGGCGCGCTCGCGGGTGCTGGAGTACCTGAGCCAGATTCAAGGCCGCTTGCCCGCCAGCGCCAAACCGGCGCTGGGTCCGGATGCCACGGGGGTGGGCTGGATTTATCAGTACTCGCTAGTGGACCGCAGTGGTAAGCATGACCTCGCACAATTGCGCGCTCTGCAGGACTGGTTTCTCAAGTTCGAACTCAAAACCCTGCCCAATGTGGCGGAAGTGGCGACCGTGGGCGGGATGGTCAAGCAGTATCAGGTGCAACTCGATCCCCTGAAAATGGCTGCGCTGGGCATTACTCAGGCAGAAGTCACTGAGGCCATCGGCAAGGCCAACCAGGAAACCGGCGGCGCGGTGCTGACCATGGCCGAAAGCGAATTTATGGTGCGGGCGTCGGGCTACCTCAAGACCCTGGAGGACTTCCGGGCAATCCCGCTCAAGCTCGGCACCGGTGCGGTACCGGTCACGCTGGGCGACGTGGCAAACATTCAACTGGGGCCGGAATTGCGCCGGGGTATTTCAGAACTCGACGGTCAAGGCGAGGCCGTGGGCGGCGTGGTGATTCTGCGCAGCGGCAAAAACGCTCGCGAGACCATTGCTGCCGTCAAGCAAAAGCTCGATGAGCTGAAAGCCAGCCTGCCCGCGGGTGTAGAGATCGTTACCACCTACGACCGCAGCCAATTGATTGATCGGTCGGTGGACAACCTCAGCCACAAACTGCTGGAAGAGTTCCTGGTGGTGGCGCTGGTGTGCGGGGTCTTTCTGTGGCATCTGCGCTCCTCGCTGGTGGCGATCATCTCGCTGCCGGTGGGGGTGTTGATGGCCTTTATTGTGATGCGCTACCAGGGCATCAACGCCAACATCATGTCGCTGGGCGGTATCGCGATTGCCATCGGCGCCATGATCGATGCGGCGGTGGTGATGATCGAGAACGCCCATAAAAAAATCGAAGCCTGGCACCACGCGCATCCCGGTGAAGAACTGAAGGGTGCCCAGCACTGGCAGGTGGTCACCCAGGCCGCCACGGAAGTCGGGCCAGCGTTATTCTTTTGCCTGCTGATCATCACCTTGTCGTTTATCCCGGTGTTCACCCTGGAGGCGCAGGAAGGGCGGTTGTTCGGCCCGCTGGCGTTCACCAAAACCTGGTCGATGGCCGCGGCTGCCGGGTTGTCGGTGACCTTGGTGCCGGTGCTGATGGGCTACTGGATTCGCGGGCCCATCCCCGACGAAAAAAAGAACCCGCTCAACCGTGGTTTGATCCGGCTATATCAACCGGCGCTGGACGCGGTATTGCGCCGTCCGAAAACCACTCTGGCGGTTGCCTTGCTGGTGTTCGTCAGCGCCTTATGGCCGATGTCGCGGCTGGGCGGGGAGTTTCTGCCGCCGCTGGATGAAGGGGATTTGCTGTACATGCCCTCAGCGCTGCCGGGGTTGTCGGCGCAAAAGGCCGCGCAACTTCTGCAACTCACCGACCGGTTGATCAAGACCGTGCCGGAAGTTGCCCATGTGTCGGGCAAGGCCGGTCGCGCCGAAAGCGCCACCGACCCGGCGCCGCTGGAGATGTTTGAAACCACCATCGCGTTCAAGCCCCGCGAGCAATGGCGTCCCGGTATGACCCCGAAAAAGCTGGTGGAGGAACTGGACCATGTGGTGCGGGTGCCGGGGCTGACCAACCTGTGGGTGCCGCCGATCCGCAACCGCCTCGACATGCTCGCCACCGGGATCAAGAGCCCCATCGGAGTCAAGGTCAACGGCGGTGATCTGGCCGCAATCGACAGCGTTGCCCAAGCCATAGAGCGCGTGGCCAAGGGCGTGCCGGGAGTCAGCTCGGCGCTGGCTGAACGGCTCACGGGCGGGCGTTACATTGACGTCGATATCGACCGTGCAGCAGCGGCCCGTTACGGGCTCAACATTGCCGATGTACAGGCGATTGTGGCCGGGGCCATTGGCGGTGAAAATGTTGGTGAAACCATCGAAGGGCGGGCGCGCTTTCCCATCAGCGTGCGGTACCCGCGTGCCTGGCGGGACTCGCTGAGTGCTCTGCAACAGTTGCCGATCTACACCCCGCAGGGCAGCCAGATCACCCTCGGCACCGTGGCCACTGTGCGCATCAGCGAGGGCCCGCCGATGCTCAAAAGTGAAAACGCGCGGCCTTCGGGCTGGGTGTATATCGACGTGCGCGACCGCGATTTGGCATCGGTGGTGAGGGATTTGCGCCAGGCCATCAGCGAGCAGGTGCACTTGCAACCTGGCATGAGCGTGAATTACTCGGGGCAGTTTGAATACCTTGAGCGGGCCAACGCACGGCTCAAGCTGGTCGTGCCCGCGACCTTGCTGATCATCTTTGTGCTGCTGTACCTGACCTTCAGCCGTTTCGACGAAGCCCTGTTGATCATGGCGACCTTGCCCTTTGCCCTCACGGGGGGCGTGTGGTTCTTGTACCTGCTGGGCTTCAACTTGTCAGTGGCCACCGGGGTCGGGTTTATCGCCCTGGCCGGGGTGTCTGCCGAGTTCGGCGTGATCATGCTGCTGTACCTGAAAAACGCCTGGGCCGAGCGCCAGCTGGCGGGCGAGGGCAGCGAGCAAGGGCTGGTTGCCGCCATTCGCGAAGGCGCCGTGCAACGTGTGCGGCCCAAGGCGATGACCGTGGCCGTGATCATTGCCGGTCTGTTGCCGATCTTGCTGGGCGGCGGCACCGGCAGTGAAGTCATGAGCCGCATCGCGGCGCCCATGGTCGGCGGCATGCTCACCGCGCCTCTGCTTTCCCTGTTTGTTATCCCGGCGGCGTACCGCGTGATGCGCCGTCGCCATTTACCTGTTGAAACCCAACCTTCTCAAGGAACCCCCCTATGAAATTCCCTCTCGTAGTCGTAGCCAGTCTTGTTGCCGCGTTCAGTGTTGCGGCCCATGCAGAAGACATGTCGGGCATGCCAATGGACGGCATGCAGGCTCAGCAGCAAGCACCGGCTGCCAGCGCCGAAGGCGTGATCAAGGCGATTGATCCGGCCAGGCACACCGTGACCCTGGCCCACGGCCCGGTCCCGGCTTTGCAATGGCCGCCCATGACCATGGGCTTTGCCGTGACCGATGCGCAATTGGCCGGGCTGGCGGTGGGTGACAACGTGGCGTTCAGCTTCCGCCTGGAAGGCAGCAAAGCGACGATTGTCTCCATTCACAAATAGAGGCAGGGTGGGAGCGGGCTTGCTCGCGATTGGATTGATGCGGTGTACCCGCATGGCCGAGGTGTTGCCATCGCGAGCAAGCCCGCTCCCACAGTGTTATGTGATTGATCAATATAGATAGCGTCAGTTTTTGTCGTATTCTGCGGGCTGATTCACAAGGATGTTGTTTAGATGCAATGGTTTAAGCGCTTCAATCAGGCGTGTGAACGCTTCGGAAAGCGGATCCCGACCTGGCTTTTTGGTCTGGTCGCCGCAGGCTTTTTTATCGCATGGCTGACCACGCTGTTTATCCCGATACCCTTCAACCCCGTGCTGCTGATGATCCCTGCGGTGGTTATCACGATGGGCGTGCTGAATAGACTCTACCCTTCAAAGGAACGATGAAATGGTTACGTGTTACCTGCGTTATGTGATCGACCCCTACCAGCTGGCAGAATTCGAAGCGTATGCACGCATCTGGATCCCGCTGGTGGAGAAATTCGGCGGCACCCATCACGGTTATTTCCTGCCTTCGGAAGGGGCTAACAATATTGCCCTGGCGATGTTTACCTTCCCCAGCTTGACCGCCTACGAAGACTATCGTGAGCGCTCCAAGACCGATGCCGAATGCATCGCCGCGTTCAAGCTGGCCGAAGACAACCGCTGCATCCTCAGCTACGAGCGCAGCTTCTTCCGCCCCGTGTTCGAATAAGCCCTGCTTCAAACGTGCGGGTGCCTGACAGCGCCCGCCGCCATTCGGTGCTTGACAGCCAACCCGTCCGGAGAAATACTCGCCACCAATATTCATATATATGACTAGATAACAAGGTGAATAAGGTCAATGAATTCTCTATCCGGTGATACCCGCCTGCCGCAGTACCAACGCTTGCGTGATCATTTGGCGGAGCAGATCGCGCAAAATCGCTGGCGTCCGGGGGAGGCGATCCCGACTGAGGCCGCGCTGTCGGCGCAATACCTGCTCTCAACCGGCACCGTGCGCAAAGCCATTGATGCGCTGGTCAGCGAGGGCATTCTGGAGCGCCAGCAAGGTCGCGGGACGTTTATTCGGCGGCCTCAGTTTCAGTCGTCGCTGTTTCGTTTTTTCCGTTTTCAAACCGCTGCCGGTGAGCGCAAGGTGCCGCAGAGCCGCATCCTCTCAGTCGAGCCGGTCGCCGCGCCTTCGGCCGTGGCTCAAGCCTTGGGCTTGCCCGCCGATGCGCAGGTCATTCGTATCATGCGCGTGCGTTTGCTGGATGAGCAGCCGGTGCTGGCCGAAGAAATCTGGCTCCCTCACGCACTGTTTGCGCCCTTGCTGCAGCTCGACTTGAGCCAGCAGGGGCCGTTGCTCTATCCCATCTATGAAGATGTTTGCGCTCAGGTCGTCGCCCGTGCGGAAGAGACCCTGACCGCCGAATCGGTCAATGACGTGTACGCGCGCCTGCTGCAAGTGCCGGTCAACAGCCCGGTGGTGGTGATTGAGCGCCTGGCCCGTGATTACGCCGGTACGCCGCTGGAATGGCGGCGCTCGCGCGGGCATGCCGAGCACTTCCGTTACAGCGTGGACATCCGCTAACCCCAGGCCTTCGGCCCGCTGCCTGCGGACCGGGGGCTTTTTTGTGTGTTGCTTTTGACTGGCCTGACGGCGGCACAGTCCGCATTCGGCCGCCTTGCGTTTGACTTATAAGGATAAAAAACATGTTCAGTTGGTATCGTCAGATCACTTCACGGGAACGCAAAACGTTCTGGGCCTGCTTCGGTGGCTGGTCGCTCGACGCTTTGGAAGTACAAATGTTTGGTCTGGCGATTCCGGCACTGATTGCCGCTTTCGCCTTGACCAAGGGCGACGCCGGCCTGATCAGCGGCGTGACCCTGGTGACCTCGGCCATCGGCGGCTGGGTGGGCGGCACGTTGTCCGACCGCTACGGGCGAGTGCGCACGTTGCAGTGGATGATCCTGTGGTTTTCGTTCTTCACCTTTCTCTCGGCTTTTGTCACCGGCTTCAACCAACTGTTGATCGTCAAGGCGCTGCAAGGCTTTGGTATCGGCGGCGAGTGGGCTGCGGGCGCGGTGCTGATGGCCGAAACCATTAACCCGAACTATCGCGGCAAGGTCATGGGCACCGTGCAAAGTGCCTGGGCCGTAGGCTGGGGCCTGGCCGTCGGGGTGTTTACGCTGATCTATTCGCTGGTGCCGCAAGACATGGCCTGGCGAGTGATGTTCCTGGTCGGGCTGCTGCCGTCGCTGCTGATCATCTGGGTACGTCGCAACGTGCAAGAGCCCGACAGCTTTCAGCGTCTGCAAAAAGAAAACGCCATCCCGCCAAGCTTCTTCAAATCGCTGTCGGGTATTTTTCGCCCTGAACTGCTGCGCGTGACCTTGTTTGGCGGGCTGTTGGGCCTCGGTGCCCACGGCGGCTACCACGCGGTCATGACCTGGTTGCCGACCTTCCTGAAAACCGAGCGCAACCTGTCGGTGTTGAACTCGGGCGGTTATCTGGCGGTGATCATTGCGGCCTTCTGGTGCGGCTGCGTGGTCAGCGGCTTTTTGATCGACCGCATCGGGCGACGCAAAAATATCATCCTGTTCGCCCTGTGCTGCGTGATCACCGTGCAGTGCTACGTCTTTCTGCCCCTGAGCAATACGCAAATGCTGTTCCTCGGCTTCCCGCTGGGCTTTTTCGCGGCCGGGATTCCGGCCAGCCTCGGGGCGCTGTTCAACGAACTGTACCCGGCGGATGTGCGCGGCGCCGGTGTCGGCTTTTGCTACAACTTCGGGCGCGTGTTGTCGGCGGTGTTCCCGTTTTTGGTCGGGCACATGAGTGAGTCCATGTCCCTGGGCTCGGCGATTGGTATCGACGCCGGGATTGCCTATGGCGTGGCAGTGATTGCCGCCCTGTGCCTGCCGGAAACCCGTGGCCGCAACCTTGAAGCGCCCAACCAGGCACAACCGGCCAGTGGTAGCAGCAACGACACCGCACGTGCCTGATACCCATTACTTTTGATAGATGAACGACATGCCTGATACCCGCTTTACGCCGATTAGCGGCATTGATTCCCACGCTCATGTGTTCAGTCGCGAACTGAGCCTGGCGGCCGCACGGCGCTATACCCCGGGCTACGACGCCACTCTGGCGCAGTACCAGAGCCAATTGCAGGCCAATGGCTTCAGCCATGGCGTGCTGGTGCAGCCGAGTTTTCTCGGCACTGACAACCGCTACCTGCTGGCGGCGCTCAAGCAAGCGCCGCAACACTTGCGCGGGGTCGTGGTGCTGGACCCCGGCACTGAACGGGCGCAGATGCGTGAGCTAGCTGGCCAGGGCGTGGTGGGCGCACGCTTGAACCTGATGGGCTGTGCACTGCCTGATTTTAACCAGCCGGTCTGGAAAGCATTTTTAGGCAATATCGCGGCGTTAGGCTGGCACATCGAACTGCACCGTCAGGTTGAAGACTTGCCGGGTTTGCTCCGGCAACTCAAGCCGTTCGGGATCAAGGTGGTCATCGATCACTTCGGTCGCCCGGATGCACGGCTGGGGCTAGAACAGCCGGGCTTTCACCAGATGCTTGAACTGGGGCAGGGCGGGCAGGTGTGGATGAAAGTCTCGGGCATTTATCGACTGGCCGGGACTGAGCAACAGAACATCGATTTCGCCAGGGCGGCGTTGCGCCTGTTGCAGCAAAGCTTGGGTCCAGAGCGGTTGGTGTGGGGCAGCGACTGGCCGCATACGCAACACGAAGAGCGTGTCGGCTATACCTCGGTGGTCCAACAGTTGGACGCGCTGGAGTGCTCGACGCAGGTCAGGCATGCACTGTTGGTTGAAGCGCCACGGGCATTGTTCGGCTTCGAATAGCGTTTATTGATTTGGGTCAGTACCGCCCGGAGAAAAATCGCGCAAAATTTCTTGTTACCTGTCGTAACACTGGGGTATTATCGCCCTGCGTTCACCTACCACGGTTTATGCATTTTTAAGCCCCAAGTTTCCATCAGCTACTTGGGCTTTTTTTTGCCTGAAATTTGGCCTGTACATCAAAACTGTAGGAGCGAGCTTGCCTCGCGATCTTTAAAAGATCAAAAGATCGCGAGGCAAGCTCGCTCCTACAGAGTGATCTTTTAATCGATCACCCGCGCACTCCACTCGCCATTGACCAAGCGCTGCAAGCCCAGCGGGTTGCTGTTTTGCAACGCTGCGGGAAGCAGGGCGTCCGGGTAGTTCTGGTAGCACACCGGGCGCAGGAAGCGATCAATCGCCAGTGAACCCACCGACGTGCCGCGAGCATCCGAAGTGGCCGGGTAAGGGCCGCCGTGGACCATGGCATCGCACACTTCGACGCCGGTCGGGTAGCCGTTGACCAGAATACGCCCGACCTTTTGTTCAAGGATCGGCACCAGCCACTGATAGTGCTGCAGGTCGCCCGGTTCGCCAATCAGGGTGGCAGTCAGTTGCCCGCGCAAGGCCAGCAAGGCCTCTTTTAACTGCGCGTCATCAGCCACTTCGATGATCAAGGTCGCCGGGCCAAACACTTCTTCTTGCAGCAACGGGTCCTTGTCCAGCAGCAGGCTAACATCGGCCTTGAATAGTTGTGGCTGCGCTTGCGTGCCGCTCTGTGCGTGCCCCGCCAGATGGCTGATGCCCGCGTGATTGATCAACTGCTCGACGCCCTTGGCGTAATTGCGCAGGCCACCGGCATTGAGCAAGGTGTGCGGCGCCTGTTCGCTCATGTATTGGGTCAGTTGTTGCACAAACCCGGTGAACTCAGGCGAGCGCACGCCGATGACCAAGCCCGGATTGGTGCAGAACTGGCCGCCGCCCAAGGTCACCGATGCGGCCAGGTCTTTGGCGATGCTGGCCGCGCGTGCTGCCAGGGCTTGAGGCAGGAGGATGACCGGGTTGATGCTCGACATCTCGGCAAACACCGGGATCGGCTGTTCGCGCTCGGCGGCCATTTTGCTCAGGGCATTGCCGCCATGCAGCGACCCGGTAAAGCCCACGGCCTGGATAGCCGGGTGCTTGACCAGCGGCTCGCCGACGCCTGCGCCAAAAATCATGTTGAACACGCCTTTGGGCATGCCGGTTTTTTCGGCGGCGCGGATAATCGCGCAACCAACCTGATCGGCGGTCGCCATGTGCCCGCTGTGGGCCTTGAACACTACCGGGCAGCCTGCGGCAAAGGCCGCGGCGGTATCGCCACCCGCCGTTGAAAACGCCAGCGGAAAGTTGCTCGCGCCGAACACCGCAATCGGCCCTACACCAATCCGATATTGGCGCAGGTCTACGCGGGGCAGCGGCTTGCGATCCGGCAGCGCCAAGTCAATGCGTGCGCCTAAAAAGTCACCACGCCGCAAAACCTTGGCAAACAGGCGCATCTGCCCGCTGGTGCGGCCACGCTCTCCTTGAATGCGCCCGGCCGGCAGCGCAGTTTCACGGCAGACCAGCGCGACAAAATCGTCACCCAACTGGTCGATTTCATCGGCGACGGCGTCGAGGAACTCGGCGCGGCGCTCGGGGCTCAGTTGGCGGAAGCTCGCAAAGGCTTCATCGGCGGCCTGGGCGGCCAGGTCGACCTCTTCGGCGGTAGCTTGATAAAAGTGATAAGGCAGGGCTTCGCCCGTGGTCGCATCAAGGCTTTGAAGGAGGGTGGTGCCTGCGGCGCTGCGGCGACCGGCGATAAAGTTGTGGCCTGTAACAGTCGACATGTGTTCAATCCTTACTTATTAGGCGTGCGTGCAGCGCGGCTCAGCGCACCAGACACGGTTTTTTGTTATCGAATTTCCAGCCGGGAATCATGTATTGCATGGCGATGCTGTCGTCCCGTGCGCCGAGGCCCATGCCTTTGTACAACTCGTGGGCCTTGGCGACGGCGTCCATGTCGATTTCCACGCCGAGGCCGGGTCTGGCCGGCACCTGGATCTCTCCGTCAATGATCTGCAGCGGGTCGCGGGTCAGGTGCTGGCCGTCCTGCCAGATCCAGTGGGTATCAATGGCGGTGATCTCGCCGGGCGCGGCGGCAGCGACCTGGGTGAACATGGCCAGCGAAATATCAAAGTGGTTGTTGGAGTGCGAGCCCCAGGTCAGGCCCCATTCGTGGCACATTTGCGCGACCCGCACCGAGCCTTGCATGGTCCAGAAATGCGGGTCGGCCAGCGGGATGTCGACCGATTGCAACTGGATCGCATGGCCCATTTCGCGCCAATCGGTGGCGATCATGTTGGTGGCGGTCGGCAGGCCGGTGGCGCGGCGGAACTCGGCCATCACTTCGCGCCCGGAATAGCCGTTTTCGGCGCCGCACGGGTCTTCGGCATAGGCCAGCACTTTATGCTGGTCGCGGCACAGGGCGATGGCTTCCTTGAGCGACCACGCGCCGTTGGGGTCAAGGGTGATACGCGCGTTGGGGAAGCGTTCGGCCAGGGCGGTTACGGCTTCGATTTCTTCAGCGCCGCGAAGCACGCCACCCTTGAGCTTGAAGTCGTTAAAGCCATATTTGGCCTGCGCGGCTTCAGCCAGTCGCACCACGGCTTCGGGGGTCATGGCGTGTTCATTGCGCAGGCGGAACCAGTCATCGGCGCTGTCTTCAGTGCGGTATCCCAGATCGGTTTGCTGGCGGTCGCCGATATAAAACAGGTAGCCGAGCATCTTCACCGCATCCCGCTGCTGGCCTTCACCTAGCAAGGCTGCCACCGGCACCTCAAGGAACTGGCCAAGCAGATCGAGCAGGGCAGACTCCATGGCTGTCACGGCGTGAATGGTGATGCGCAGGTCAAAGGTTTGCAGGCCACGGCCACCGGCATCACGGGCAGCGAAGGTGCTGCGCATGCTGTTGAGCACGCGCTGGTAGTTGCCGATGGCCTGGCCGACCACCAGGCTGCGGGCGTCCTCCAGGGTTTCCCGGATGCGTTCACCGCCCGGCACCTCACCCACGCCGACATTGCCACTGCTGTCCTTGAGGATCACGATGTTGCGGGTAAAGAAAGGCCCGTGGGCACCGCTGAGGTTGAGCAACATGCTGTCGTGGCCAGCCACCGGAATGACCTGGAGGCTGGTGACCACGGGCGTTTTGCTGGCGTGATGAGGGTGTTCGGCAGTCATGGCATGGTCCTTATTAGAATTAGAGTCAGGGCTGGGCGAATCAAGTTGACAGACATCATATGACTTGAGTTTTCACCTCGCAATGCCTCAATCAAACCAATCAGTTATAAAAAGCCCCGGGGACGGTGATTTCTATAAGCGGATCGCCACTTTTACGTCCGCGTAAGTCCGTTGAGAAACGCACAGTTTTAAAAAGTGCTATCAGGTCATCGTATGTGTTGTGGTGTGGCTGTCAGTCAATGAATCCGTTGTACCCGCGTGCTATCGTGGGCGACTTTTTTTGAGGGGATATTCAATGCGAATGCTGATTGGCGCTGTAGGCCTGGCCTTGCTGGCGGGGTGTGTCTCACCGGCGATGAATGAAGCCCGCAACCAGGCCCCCACGCGGACCCTGATCTCTGACAAAGAGACGCCGAAGGTGGCCGAGTGCATCAAGTTCACCTGGGAAGACGAGGGTGTGTTCGGGGTGGATGCCAGTGCCTATATCGACAAAGACAAATCCGGTCGTTTGACGGTCTATACCCGTGGCGCCGAGTCGTTTGTCGACCTGCAGCCGCAGGGCACCGGCACCGCCTTGAGCTATTACGCCAAGCAGCCAAACGACAGCGCTGCGTTGCGCCGTTTGGCCATGGTTGCCACGTGTTTGTAAGGCGCACCTTGTTGTGCTGAGACATGGCTTTGTACTGACCCGGCATTGGCGCGATACGCCGTCAGGGGTTGAAGTGGAGTTCTGGCTGGCCACCGATGACGGGCCGCAGCACGTGCGCCTGCCGGTGCAGACGTCTGTCGCGTTTATGCCGCAGGCGCAACGTGGCCAGGTCGAAGCGCTGGTGCAGGATGAGCGCAATATTGAGTTGCGTGAGCTGGCCCTGCGCGACTTCCACTCGCGGCCGGTGCTGGGCCTTTACAGCCAGCAGCATGGGCAATTGATCGACATCGCCCAGCGCCTGCGCCGCGCCGGGGTTGAGGTGTTCGAGGCCGATATTCGGCCACCTGAACGCTTTTTGATGGAGCGTTTTATCACCGCCCCGGTGAGTTTTAGCGGCCAGCCCCAAACGGATGGCCCGCTGCTGGATACGCGGATGAAACCGCACCCGGACTACCGACCGCGTTTAAAACTGGTCTCGCTGGACATTGAAACCAGCGCCCAGGGCGACCTGTATTCGATTGCCCTCGAAGGTTGTGGTCAGCGCCAGGTGTACATGCTGGGCAAGGCGACGGACGCCGACACCCCGGTGGATTTCGACCTCGAGTTTTGCGCCACCCGTGGCGACCTGTTGCTGCGCCTGAACCACTGGATGGCGCTGCACGACCCTGACGCGATCATTGGCTGGAACGTGGTGCAGTTCGATATGCGCATCTTGCACGAACATGCCCGACGCCTGGGTATCCCGTTGCTGTTGGGGCGTGGGGGCAGCGAAATGCAGTGGCGTGAGCACGGCTCGCGCAACAATCATTACTTCGCCAGCGCGGCGGGGCGCTTGATCATCGACGGTATCGAATCGCTGCGTTCGGCGACATGGTCGTTCACCTCGTTCAGCCTGGAAAACGTCGCGCAAACCTTGTTGGGTGAAGGCAAGGACATCAGCACCCCCTACCAGCGCATGGACGAAATCAACCGCATGTTTGCCGAGGACAAGCCCGCACTGGCGCGCTACAACCTCAAGGACTGCGAGCTGGTGACGCGCATCTTCCACAAGACCGAGCTGCTGACATTTTTGCTGGAGCGTGCCTCGGTCACCGGGCTGGAAGCTGACCGCAGCGGCGGTTCGGTGGCGGCGTTCTACCACTTGTACATGCCGCTGATGCATCGCCAGGGCTACGTTGCCCCGAACCTCGGCGATAACCCGCCGCAGGCCAGCCCCGGCGGCTTTGTCATGGAGTCGCAGCCCGGTTTGTATGAGTCGGTGCTGGTACTGGACTACAAGAGCCTGTATCCATCGATCATCCGCACGTTCTTGATCGACCCGCTGGGACTGATCGAAGGGCTGCGAGAGCCTGACGATGAACACTCGGTTCCGGGCTTTCGTGGCGCGCGTTTCTCCCGTACCCGGCATTGTTTGCCCGCGATCATCGAGCAGATAGCCAATGGCCGGGAAGTGGCCAAGCGCGAGAAAAACGCACCGCTGTCACAAGCGCTGAAAATCATCATGAACTCGTTTTATGGGGTACTGGGCTCCAGTGGCTGCCGCTTTTTCGACACCCGGCTGGCCTCGTCAATCACCCTGCGTGGCCATGAAATCATGCTCAAGACCCGCGCCCTGATCGAAGCGCAGGGTTACAGCGTGATCTACGGTGACACCGATTCGACCTTTGTCTGGCTGCGCAGCGAGCACAGCGAAGCCGATGCCGCACGCATCGGCCGTGAACTGGTGCAGCACGTCAACCAATGGTGGCAAGCCCATGTCCGCGATGAGTACGGGCTGGTCAGCGCGCTGGAACTGCAATTCGAAACGCACTACCGCCGATTCTTGATGCCGACCATTCGCGGGGCCGAAGAGGGCAGTAAAAAGCGCTATGCCGGGCTGGTGATGCGCCCTGACGGGCAGGCAGAAATGGTCTACAAGGGCCTTGAAGCCGTGCGCAGCGACTGGTCGCCGCTGGCGCAACAGTTTCAGCAGGCGTTGTACCTGCGCATCTTCAACCGCCAGCCGTACCAGGATTACGTGCGCGATTTTGTGCAGCGCACCCTGGCGGGCCAGCATGACGAATGGCTGATCTACCGCAAACGCTTGCGCCGGCCGTTGAGCGACTACGAGCGCAACGTCCCGCCGCACGTGCGCGCGGCGCGGCTGGCAGACGAATACAACGACCAGCAAGGCCGACCCCGGCAATACCAGAATGGCGGCTATATCAGCTACGTCATTACTGTGGCGGGGCCGCAGCCGCTGGAGAACCGCACCGCCGAGGTCGACTACGATCACTACCTGACCCGGCAGTTGCAGCCCGTGGCCGATGCGATTCTGGTGTTTGTCGACGATGACTTCAGCGCGCTGGTGGGCGGGCAAATGGGGTTGTTTTAAGCGTCGCTGGCGGGCGTCGCGGCTTTGGAGCGAGCACGGTCTTTTGCGGCTTTGGCTTCAGCGGCCAGACTTTCCAGACAAAACTGCTCGGCGTAACTCATCAGGATCTCGGTGGTATCGCCTTTGATCGTGCGCGAACCGGCGAGAATGTAGCGCATGCGTTTTTCAGTGACACCGATGCGCTGGGCAATCCAGGCCGGGGTCTGGCCGATGCGGTCCACCAGCTTGTTGGCGTATTCAGTGGAGTGGTTATAGCGTTCAGCGTTGGGAAACATAGAGGGTCCTGGGGCGGAAAATAAAAGCCGGACGGCAGGGTACTCCTTTTCGCCACCAACCCCTTTATTTAAACGACTGGGGTGATAAGAGGCGGCTCCCACGGGGTTGTAGTCGCTGACGAGCACCGCGAGGCTGCGATCGATTGCGCAGCGATCGCGAAACCTGTGCCCCCGAATCTGTCTGGATGAGCGCGTTTGCTGATTTACGACGACTGTGTCGCCGATCGCAGCCTTCGGCAGCGACTACAAATGGGTGTTTTAGCCGACAGCCGGGTAGCTGATCGGGCGCTCTGAGCGTTGCAGTTCACTGGCGATCAGGGTGTTTTTCAGTAGATAGGCAATGGTCATCGGCCCCACACCGCCCGGAACCGGGGTGATGGCGCTGGCCACGCGACTCGCGCTCTCAAAATCCACGTCGCCCACCAGTCGGGGCCCGTTGCTGGTGTCGATGCGGTTGATGCCGACATCAATCACCACAGCGCCCGGCTTGAGCCAGCGGGCATCGATCATCTGCGGCCTGCCCACGGCCGCGACCACGATATCCGCCAGACGGCACAGCGCCGCAGCATCGACGCTGCGCGAATGCACCACACTGACGCTGCAATTGGCCTGCAACAGCAAGGTCGCCATGGGCTTTCCGACAATATTGGAGCGACCCACCACCACGGCATGCAGGCCGCTCAGGTCACCGAGGGTTTCGTGCAGCAGGCGCATGCAACCGCTGGGCGTGCAGGGTGTGAGGACCTCGTCGCCTTGCACCAGCCCGCCAACGTTTTCACGATGAAACCCGTCTACGTCCTTGATCGGCGCAATGGCCTGGATCACCGCTTGTTCATTGATGTGCGCAGGTAACGGCAGTTGCACCAGAATGCCGTTCACGCCCGGGTCGGCGTTGAGGCGCTGGATCAGTTGCAGCACCTGCTGCTGGCTGACGTTGTCGGGCAGGCGGTGCTCCAGCGAGCGGATGCCGACGTCTTTGGCGCGCAGCAACTTGTTGCGCACGTAGACTTCGCTGGCGGGGTCCTGGCCGATCAGCAGGACCGCCAGTGCCGGGTAAATCTGTTGTGCGGCGAGGGCGCGGACGTCTTCGCGAACCTCGTCGAGAACCTGCGCCGACAGGGCTTTGCCGTCGATGATGCGGGCGTGTGTCTGGGCTGAAGGGGTCAATCGAATCACCGTTGTCTTGAGGTTTAAAAAGGGCTGGAGCATCAGGGACGTGCCCTGATGCTCCAGCCGTAAACGTCAGATCACCGCCAGTTGATGGCAGCCATAGACCACGAGCACACCCGCGATCAACGTGGCGTAGGGCAACCAGCCCGCGCGTTTTTGACCCGAGTCGGCCTCGATATAGAGGTCGTTGAGCATGGCTTCGGGGAAGCGCCCTTTGTCCTGCAGGTAATGGCGGAAGCAAAACACCGGCAGGATCAGCAGCGCCAGCAGCAGCCCGGTCAGCAGTGTGCCCGCGCCCCAAATGTCGGCGCCCAGGCCCATGCAGGCCAGGTTGACGAAACTCAGCACGCCACCGGCGGCCAGCAGCAGGGTGGGCGCCTTGTACGGGCGGGCCCAGTCCGGGCGGTCCATGCGGTGGATCCAGCCGGCATTGAGGTTGAGGAAGTTAAAGATGATGTAGCTGACGTTGGATGCCGCCAGCACGAACACGTAGTCCGACATCAATAACAACAGCAGGTTGAAACCCAGGTCGGTCCACATGGCCGCTGTCGGCGCCCCATGTTCATTGGTGCGGCCCAGGTATTTCGGCAGCCAGCCGTCTACCGACGCCTGGTACAGGGTGCGCGACGAGCCTGACATGGAGGTCATGATCGCCAGCAAAGTGGCGAGCACCAGCATGATCAGCACGATGTTGGCCACCAGCTTGCCGCCACCGATGCTGTCGGCCATCACTTGGCCGACGCCCATGCCGCTGTAGATGGCAGGGGACAGCAGGCCGCTGTAGACCGCCGGGGTAACCACCGCACCGCTGGCATCAAGCACCGCCGGTGTCACCAGTTGGCCCAGCCCGAGGCTGCCCTGAAATGCCAGCGGGACCAGGGTGAAGACGAAGATACACAGCACGCCCGCGTAAAAAATCGCCTTGAAGGTGTCGCGTTTCGGGTCCTTGAATTCGCGGGTGTAGCACACTGCCGTTTCAAAACCGTAAGTCGACCAGGCGGCCATGAACAGCCCGCCCGCCATCAGGGTCCAGCCGGACATGTTCCAGCTGCCGTCGACCACTTGTCCGGCTGCATCGTGGGCCAGCGGGTAGAGCGGGAAGAAATTGGCCTGCAGGGTGTCGCCGGTAAACAGCGGAACCACGCCGACCAGCAGCAGCGGAATCAGCGAGGTCATGCCCAGCACCAGGGTCAGGCGTGCCGAGCGCAGAATGCCGCCGTGCTGCACGGCAAACACCGTCAGTAGAATCAACAGGCCGATGGCGAAGGTGGCGTTGATGCGCAACGACAGCCCGCTTTTGACCCAGCCCAGATCGAGCAGGGTCAGTTGCCAGGTGTTGATCAGCGAATCGGCCGGAAACAGCGCCGTCAGAATATAGCCTGCGGCCAGCCCCGAGCCGATGGACAGCACCGGCGACCAGGCCAGCCAGTTGCACCACACCGACACCGGGGCAATCAGCTTGCTGTAGCGCACCCAGGCCACGGCGCCATACACCGAAGCGCCTCCGGATTTATGCGGGAACAATCCGGCAATTTCGGCGTAAGTGAAGGCCTGGATAAACCCGAACAGTATCGACACGATCCACACAATCCAGGCCGGTTTGCCCACCGTTGCGGCAATGGCGCCGATGGTGAACAGCACCAGCGCCGGCACGCCACTGGCGACCCAAAACGCCCCTCGCCAATCGATTTTTCGCTGCAGGCTGCCCACTGAACGGGCGGACTGCGGTACGGCCTCGAACGTAGTCGCTTCCATTTTCTTGATCCCATGTCTGTATTGCGTGGTAGTGGGGCAGGCAAAGTGGGGTGACGTTCGTCGATCAGCTACGGACGCGGCTCTTGTCCGGGTCATAGAAGATCGCTGCGCTGACCGTGGCGCTGATGCGCTTCTGCAGGCCATCGACTTTTCCAACTTCCAGCTCAGTACCGGCTTCGCTGCACGCCACATCCACCCGGCACAAAGCAATGTTGCTGCCCAGCAGCGGTGAGCGGCAGGCGCTGGTGACCACCCCGACCCGGGCCCGGCCACGGTAGACCGGGTCGCCGTGGTGTGCGCCTTCGTTGCCGCTCAGGTGCAGGCCCACCAGCTTGTGCGTGGGGTGTGCGCTGCGGCGCAGCAGGGCGTCGCGGCCGATAAAGTCATCGGTTTTGCTTTTAAGCGGCACTGAAAAACCGATCCCGGCTTCAAACGGATCGGTCTGATCGCTGAATTCATACCCGGCAAAAATCAGACCGGCTTCGATGCGCAACATGTCCAGTGCTTCCAGGCCCAACGGGACGATGCCCAAGGGTTGGCCCAGCGCCCAGATCCAGTCCCAGACGCGCTCGGCATCTTCGGGCTGGCACCAGACCTCAAAGCCCAGTTCGCCGGTGTAGCCGGTGCGTGAAATCATCAGCGGGCAGCCGTCGTAACCGTCCAGGCGGCCCACCAGAAAGCGGAACCAGCCCAGGGTTTCAATGCTTGGCTGGCCGGGCGGGGTCCAGACCATCTGTTGCAGCAGCTCGCGGCTGCGCGGACCTTGTACGGCGAGGTTGTGAATCTGCTCGCTGGCGGACTTGATCCAGACTTTCATGCCCAGTTTTAGTGCTTGTTCACGCAACCAGACGCCGGCGTAGTCCTCGCCGCAGATCCAGCGAAAATTGTCCTGGCCCAGCCGCAGCAGAGTGCCGTCGTCGAGCATGCCGCCGTGTTCGTGGCACATGGCTGAATACACCACCTGGCCGATTGCCAGGCGCCGCACGTCGCGGGTCAGGCAGTACTGCAACAAGGCTTCGGCGTCCGGCCCGAGGATTTCGAATTTGCGCAGGGCGGTGAGGTCCATCACCGCTACCCGCTCGCGGCAGCCGAGGTATTCCTCGATGGCGCCGTAGCCGTCGTAGCGCAGTGGCAGCCACCAGTTGCGGTAGTCGACAAAACTGCTGGTGAGGGCGCGGGTACGCCCGTGGAATGCGCTTTCGCGGGTCAGGATCGGGTCGGCATCCGCCGTTGCTCGAGTGCTCATGGCGATGGAAAAACGCTCCTTTTCGCTGTAGATGCGGACATGAATGTCCGTCGGGTTCCAGCCGTTTGCCGGGTCGATGTCGTCCGGGCAGGACGTGCTGCCACACACCAGGTCGGTCATGGCCCGTAGCAGCACGTAATCGCCGGGGCGTGACCAGGGCTCGTCGAGGGTCAGGTGCTGGTGGGCATCGATCCCGGTGTTAAAGAAGAAATTGATCGCCGGCCAACCGGCACGGGGTTGTATGCCATGCGCGGCGAGTACCCGGCTCAGGTTGTCGCTGCAGTTGTCGTGCCCAAAATAGCCATGGGTTTCGTAGTAGCGTGCCGCGCAGGCCAGGGCGAAGGAGTCGTGGCGGCCAACGGTGTCTTGCACCACTTCGAGCATCGGTTGCATCTGGCGGTCGAAAAATTTCGAAAACAGGCCGGGCAGCGGGTAAGCGCTGCCGTTCAGGGTGCGGGTCACGGTCTGGTCGAGGTCCAGCTCCAGGCCGCGATCCAGCGCCCTGCGGTCCAGCGCGACAAAGTCAGAGCATTGCCGGCCAGCCACATCCAGTACCTGCACGTACTGGCCCTTGGCGACGGTATAGCTGTGCGCCGTGCCGGGGCGCAGGGTGAATTCGTCGACCAGATCAGCCAACGGCTCGGGCAGCGCGGGCAGCAGCAGGGCCGAGGGATTGGCC
>NZ_WIWK01000100.1:0-22737 GCF_009600165.1 Pseudomonas sp. FSL R10-0399 | reverse complement strand
GGCGCAGGAGCGACAGCAAGGGCGCCGCGCTCGAGTGGTGAGGCCGGGCACCGGATTCGAAATGCCGGTCTTGCGCAATGCCCAGTTCGCGGCTGACGCCCAGAGTAAAGCTGTCGCCGAACCCGGACGGCAGCACCCAATCGATGTCGCTGGCGTTCAGTCCTGCCCGCTCGATTGCCGTTTGCGCGGCGCTCACCGCCAGCGGATGCAGGCGTTCAGCCAGGGCAGCGGGCGTCAGCCCCCAAGGATTGTCGATGGCTGCGCCATAGTGCACCGCCGAGGCGCGGATCGACCCCCAGCCTGGCCCAGCCTCACCGTCGCCATCGAGCAAGATGGCCGCTGCGCCGTCGCCGTACACCACCAGGTCACCCCAGGCGCGAAAGAAGGGGTAAAGCCACTTGTCGGACGCCACCAACAGCACCTTGCCGCCAAGGCTGACCAGCGCTTCGATCATGCTCAGAGCGTTGAATACCCCCGCCGTCCCCGCTTGGCCGATGGCGAAAGGCAAGGCTTTGGGCAAACCCAGTGCATGCTGGATGCGGCCTGCGACCGATTCATTGATGCGTTGGTTAAGCGCGGCATTGGTCACCACAATGTGGGTCACCTGTGCCAGCGTTTCGGCCGGAATCTGCTCACGCAACAGCGCGACCGCTTCCAGCGCCAGGTCGGCGCCGCTTTGCACAGGGGGCGCTACCGGCAGTTCGATGCTCGCCGTGGGAAGCAGCCGAAGCGTTTCTTCGGCGTCGATCCTGCCCTTGCCGCGCGGCATGGAAAAGACCGCTGACTTGTACAACAAATGGCCATAGCCGATGTTTTTTTCCCGGGCTTGCACCGCCTGGAACGGGGATGTGTCGGGAACGTGAGAAGCGATAGCGCGAATTCGAAGCATGGTGCTATTCCGTGACCGTAAGTGAGGTAGAGAAAAACTCGGAAAACTGCTGCTTCAACTGCTTTCGGTCGATCTTGCCGTTCGGGTTGCGCGGTAAAGGCGAGTCATGGAAGGACACATGCAACGGCACCATGTAGGTCGGCAGTTTTTCCCTGCACAGCTTGATCAATGCCTGGGCGGTGGTCTGTATGTGCGGGTGGGCGAACAGGCTGATGATGATGGCTTCGCCTTGTTGCGGATGCGGCACACCAAACGCTGCCGCCTCGGCCACGTCATCCACGGCAAACAGGACTTCTTCGACTTCGGTGGGGCTGACGCGATAGCCGGAGGTCTTGATCATGTCGTCGCTGCGCGCAACGAAATACAAAAAGCCGTCGCTGTCGCGGTAGACGATATCGCCCGACCAGACCGCTGTTTCGGTGCGTGAAATCTGCGAGTCCGGGCGTGGCCAAGGACGAAAGCGCTGAGCGGTCAGCTCGGGATCATTCCAGTACCCGAGCGTGACAAATGCCCCCCGGTGCACCAATTCACCATGCTCACCCGCCGTACATTCGGTGCCGTCCGGGCGCATCACGCGAATATCGGCGTTGGGCACCGCCTTGCCGATGGAGTCGGGCCGTGTAGCGGCTGCTTCCGGTGCCAGATAGGTCGAGCGGAAAGCCTCGGTCAAGCCGTACATCAGGTAGGGCAGCGCATGGGGGAATGCGTTTTTGAGTTTTTCCAGCAAAGGCGGTGGCATATGCCCGCCGGTATTGGCAAAGCAGCGAAGGCGTGCGCCGGTAGGCTGCGGCCACTGCACTGAGGCCAGTTGCATCCAGAGGGGCGGCACGCCGGTAATCACGGTGACGCCATGGGCTTCGCAGAACGTCGGTACTTCGCTCGCTTGCAGGAAGTCCAGCGGCGCGTAGCACGCTGCGCTGGCCAGCGCCGTGGTCAGTTGGCTGAGCCCGGCATCGAAGCTCAGCGGCAATATGCCCAGGATCACGTCATCGGCCCGCAAGCCCAGATAGTGAGCGACGCTATAGGCGCCAGACACCAGGTTACGCTGCGACAGCACCACTCCTTTGGGCCGTCCGGTTGAACCGGAGGTATACAAAATGGCCGCAGGGTCACTGTCGGTGACGGCGCTGTGTGCGTCATCAAACGCGGCATCGGTCGGCGTGTCCGGGTGATCGGGCTGCAGTCTTTCCAGCGGCCAGGCATCGATTTCGATGTCCTTGACCATCGCCTCGATACGTCTGAGACGTGGGCCCGTACTGACGAGCAAGCGCGCACCGCTGTCCAGCAGGATGTGGCGCACCTGTTGCTCTTTGAGCTGCGGATTGATGGGCACCAGGATCGCACCCCGGGCATTGATCGCCAGGAACATGACCACGGTTTCGTACTGCTTGCCCGCATACACCGCGACGCGTTCGCCCGCTTGCACGCCGCTATCGGCCAGCCTCTTTGTCGTCAGGCGCACGTCTTGCAGCAGTTCTGAATAAGTCGCCATCTTTGCGCCCTGCGCGAACGCTCGGCGGTCGCCATGGTGGTGCGCGCTGTCTTTCAACAGGTCGTACAAACTGATGTGGGCGGTCATGGTGACGTCCCTAGGATTGGTGGATATAGGTGTGTGCGGGGCTCTGCGAGAGAAAGGCGCTGACGCTGTACGTCTGGTTGTAGGCGCCGCAGTTCTCGAAGATCACCAGATCGCCCACGCTTGGCGGCGCCGAAGCGTCATGGCTCCAGCCGATCACGTCGGCGCGGCTGCAAGTGCTGCCCACGAACTGGATCGGCAACGTAGGCGCATCAACCGGCGCCTGCTGGCGCCGCAGCAGACGCGGCTGCGCGTACTGCTTCAACATGGATTCAGTTTTGGCCAGCAAGAAGTTGTGGCTCAGGCCACCGTCGCAGACAGCAACGTAGCGCTCGCCCAACGCTTTGACTGAACGCACGCGGGTCACGAAAGTGCCTGCACCCGCGAAGACGCCGCGTCCGGACTCATGGATGACCTTGAAGTCTTTTTGCAGCGGCGCAATACGCTGGCGATACGCGTCAAACGTCTGCGCCTGGCTAGGGAAGTGCTCGGAGAAACCGCCACCGACGTTAAGAAACTCAACCGGCATGCCGGTCAGGCGTGCGACCTGCGGCGCAAAGGCCGCGAGTGCGTGGGCCAGGGCGGCAGCATCGGCACCCTTGTCATCGATATGAAAACTGTTGGAGCCCGCAAACGTATGGAGGCCGACGACGGGCACGTTGGCTTGGGTCAATGCCGTCGTCGTCAGCAAGGCGTCGTGGCGGCTCATGCCGAAATGGTCCGCCGGGTGTTTGCCCGAACTGACCAACTGGCCCGCGTTCAAGCGCAATACCGTATGCGGTGCGGCCTGTTTACCGATGACGTTAATCAATCGCTGCGCCTGCTCCAGGCTGTCGATAATGAACGTGCAGCGTGAAGCCAGGGCCGCGCGCATGAAATCTTCATCCATGGACGGGTTGTTCACGTATTTGGGGGCGTTGATGCGGCCCGCCACAATATCGAGCTCGCCCAGGCTGGCCAGCTCCACACCGTCGATGAACACGTGGCCGCAACGGATCAACAGATCCAGGTTGGGGTTGGCCTTGAGCGACACAATCAACGGCGTACCCAACCGCTCGCGTAAATCAGCGTAACGCGCCATTACGACAGTAGGGTCCAGTACATAGCACGGCGTTTTAAGACTCAGAAGCCATTGATCGGTCGCTGCTGCGTCGTCCCGAACCGGCGGGGAGGCGTGAGTGGTTGTCATGTCAATTCACCGGATGAAGGGTCAAGGCCGAAAATGAACCGTTGTCCGATTCCGTGATGTTCATCAGGTGTGCCCCGGCATCGACTTTGCTCAAGCCCCTGTCGGCCAGGTTGATCGCCAGGTCCGAACCAAAGGAGTGACCTTTGTTCAGGATGTTGTCGGTATAGAGCGTGGTGGCGGGAATCGCCATGGCACCACAGAAGGCGTTCCAGCCAGAGTGGTTGGAGTTGTAAGGCAAAATGCAGGTGAAATCGCGGAGCGCTATGCCACAGTCGGCCACGGCTTCCATCATGACTTTGCGGGTGTAGTGCCACTCCAGATTGAACATGGCCTGCTTCACCGCGTTGTTGGTCACGGAGCCCAGATACCAGCTGCCATAATTGCGCACGGCCGTCGCGCCGACCCGGTTACGGCGGCTGTTACGGGTCACCAGCAAGCACCCCGCGCCATCACTTAAAATGCTCGCCTGCAACACTCGGTAACGCTCGATGAAGACGCGGTCGGACGAGACGATCAGCACCGAGTGCAATTGGCTGTGCACTTTCATCAGCGCCTGGGCCATCTGAATGGCGACGCTGATCGATGAGCAATTGAGCTGTGCGATCGACCCGGCCCACACAGGGTTTATGCCGAATGCCGTGGCCACTTCCAGCGGCAGGCTGCGTGGCGCTGGCGGTACGCTGAACAGCCCGGTATGCACGTGAATCACCGCCCCGATGTCGCTGCCTTTAAAGCCTTGCTCGTCTTGCAGGCGAGCGACTGCGCGCTTGGCCAGCTCGACCTCGTCGATGTCCGGTGACACATGGAAGTAACGGCAGCCCGCATTGCGGATCATGTCAAAGCGCTCGGCGGGCAACTTGTGCTGCTGAGCCCAGTCATGGAGGTCCTGGCGTTCGCCGGGCAGTTCGTAAGCGGCGGCGTCAATACCGATGGTGAAGGGGGCGGGGCTGTGTGTTGCCGCAGTAGTTGGGGGCATCATGACTGTCTTCCTTGTTAAGCCGGCATCGGCATGGCGGCGTAGTCCAGCACTCTGAGCTTTTCAAAGGCATCGCTCACACGGGGCGTCAGCAAGCCCATTTCGCGGATGGTCGGTACCAGCCGCCGGAAAATGGAGCGGCGCATGGAGTTGGCCACTTCCGAACTCCTCACCAGGTGGCTGCACTCTCTTTTGGATAAGCCCATCGGCTCCCATATGTCGTCGGCGCACAGGTGCTCGTACAAGGTGTAAGCCCCTTCCACCACAAACTCTTCGCGTTCCTTGCGTTCAGTGCTGCTCATTTCTTTGTACACACTGCCCAGGGTGATACGGCCAATGGCGAAGTGGCGCGCTTCATCGCGTTGAATACGCGTCATCAGGTCTTTGATGAACGGGTCTTTGGTGTAGGCGACCATGCTTTGAAACAGTGACAGCGCAATGCCCTCCACCAGCACTTGCATGCCCAGGTTGGTCATGTCGAGTTTGTTGGTGGTAATGGTCTCTTCCAGCAGGCCTTTGAGCGCCTTGCTCATGGGGTAGCTGATGGGCAGCTTGCTGTTGACCAAGCGACCAAAGGCTTCGATATGACGGGCTTCATCGATGATTTGCCCGGCGGCGCAGAGTCGGGCCGAGAGGCTTTCTTCGGCCACCGCCAGCTTCGATGCGCAGATCAAGGCCGCCTGTTCACCGTGCAGTACCTGCGACAGGGTCCAGCCTTGGGAGTGATGGCGAATTTCGGCACGGTTTTGTTCATTCATTTTGTTCCAGACATCGGTGCCGTAGATCAGCAACGTGCCGTCCGGCATGCCCAGAGGGTTGTCCGGGTTGAGCTCGTAGCTCCAGTCGATGTCGGTATTGACATCCCACTGGTTGGCCTTGGTCTTCTGATACAGCGCATTCAAGCTGTCATCGCTGAAGTCGTAGGTCTGCGACATGAACGCATCGACCGAGAAATTCCACTTGATCGGCTGGCCATCATCGAGTGTCTGTTCGTGCTCTGTTTGCATGATCACCCCTGTACGTGCGTGCATTTCGATTGAGATGTGGTGAACGGCTCATGCACAGGTGATGGGTGCACCTGCGCTGTTAAGCAGTCCAGTTCGGGTAAGATCCACTCGGAGATGGCTGGCGTTGGTGCGCAATTCCAGGCAGCGATGTGCAGGCGGTTATCGCCGCCGTCCCACAGGTCGCGCCGAATCTGTTCGGCGCTGATCCAGACCACCGGTGTCGGTAGCTGGCGTGCCCAGAACAAGGCTTCATTGCTTAAGTGGGCGCCCAGCGTTACGCGTGGATCGAGCAGGTTCTTTGGCAACGCAAGGTCGATGGACGGCATGCGTACCTGCGCCAGGATCAGCGTTTGTTCGCCGCAGCTGTCCCAAATATGCCGGGCCAGCGTCGACAGAAGGGTGTAGTACTGCTGGTTATTGACCAGCACCGGCGTGGGGTTGTCGTGTGCGTACACGCTCCGGCGTGCATAGTCGTGGGTTTCGAACAGTGGCAGGTTGCGAGCCGAACAGGGGATCGCCCGGTTGTTATCCGGATTGCGCTGCAACAGCAGCGAACAGGTGTGTGCGTTCTTCACAGTTCACCTTCCAGTGCAAAGTGCAGATCGGGTGCGAGCGTTATCTGGGCAATCGAGAAATAGCCGTTCATTGCCAGCGAAGACACGATGCAGTCACTGCCGGGGTGCGCGGAGCCCGCGCCCAGCTCGGCCAGTAGCGAAAGCCAGGGGTCGCTGCCGAAGGAATGACCGAATCGCTGATAATGGTCGGCGTGCACGCAAGCCGTGTCGAAACACTTGAACAGGGCGCGACGTGACATCTCGGGAAAGAACGGTACCGCGACGCCTAAGCCAGGCCGGCTTTCGGTGAAACTGCGCAGGCTTCGCCCTAATTGCAGCAGGGCATTAGCCTGGCTTGCAGTGCCGATGAGCAGCATGTTGTTGGGCTCTGGCATCACATCAATCACTAACGTGCAGATGCCAAAACCGGATTTACCCCAACGGTTGTTGCCTAGCCAGTAAGTAAAATTGTGGATATCCGTGTCGACAATCTGCAGTAACAACCTGCGACGACCGTTGAACTGAGCCTTGCCCTGGATATACCGCAGGATGAAACCCCAGCCCGTGCATTCGTAGGCGTTGGTGACCCAGTCAGGGCGGCGCCCGTAACGGCTGGCGAGCGCCTCCTGGAAATAGCCTGCATGGGGCGAACCGTCAGCCAAAAACTGCGACAACACGGTAGAGCTCACCACGTAATCGTCGATGGGGCCTGCGTGGCTTGCATAACGGCAAGCCTCTTCGCCGACCCGCTGCCCCAGCGCCAACGCCGCATCCTCCAGGCTGACCTGGGGCGACACAAAGGGCGTTTCGGTGCGCCGGTAAGCAACCGTATGGACCCTGAAAGCCGGAACGGTGCCAAGCGACGGCGTTGATGCAAAGGGCGGCGAGTTCGACATGGTGAGCTTCTGGTATGAGGGTGATTGGCGATCAGGCGACTTGTTGCTGCTGCAACTGGCTGTCGATTTGCTCCAGGGTGGTGTACTGGGTGATGTTGAGTTGCTCAGGATCAATGGATCCGTAGAGCTGTTCGCAATAGACGATCAGCTCAACCACGTTGAGTGAATCGATACCCAGCTCGCCCAGGCCGACATGGGTGTCGACGGATTCGATATTGAGAATCTTGGCGGCTTCCTTTTTCAGAAGTTCCAGCGTGTTGAGGGTGTCAGTCGTCGTTGTCATAGGTGCTTCTCCTGGGGGTACAGCGGGTTAAATTGACTCGGGTTCAGGCTTGGCCACGCGCATGCTTGCGCGCAATTCGTGATAACAGCGGTAAGAGCTGCCTTCCATTTTGGTAAACGCCAACAGGTCACGCTGGTCGAGAAAACTCGCCACGGCGCCGCGGCTGACCAGATGCAAAAGCAGTTCATTGGAGGCGAGTTTCAGTGCCAGCACGCGGTGCACGTCTTCGCTCTCGTAGCGGTCGGCGAGCGTCTTGGTGCGTGCGGCAGCGGCGATGAAGTCGCGGGACGCGCGCTCGTCTGGCGTGAGTTCGAGGCGCCCCTGACTTGTCAGCCATTGCAGGTGGGCCATCAGTGCGCGCACCAGAAAAGGTCGTACTGTTGTCAGGTATTTATTGAGTACCGCAGGCCCGCCCACTTTCAGGCGGTCTTCCTGGGCAACCTGCACCGTGCCCTTGACGTTCCCCAACTGCACGACATCGCCCAGAAAGGGCTCGCCGCAGAGCGTTCGCTTGAGGTTCTTGTATTGCTCGGGCCAAACCAGGAAGGCCGACGGGAAAAACGAGCCAGGCGTGCGGGCGGCAACGATTGCCATGCCATCAAGGTTGGCGTACATGCCCCAGACCTTGTCGATGTGCAGTTTGAAACCATCCCCTTCCGGCTGGGCGACCGTGCGCCAGCTCGTGAGGGTAGGGCCGCCGGCATCACTCATCAGGAAGCGCAGGGCGCTGCCGGCATCAATGCTGGCGCGTGCCCGTTCGTATTGATCCGGTGTCAGAAACAGCGAAAACAAATGGGCGAAGTTCTGCATGAAGGATCGGTAGTGCAACGCCAGACCGTCTTGCTCAATGCGCTCCAGAATAGTTTCCAGATCATGGGTCGGCTGCGACAGGGCCACCGAGGGCCGGTTTAATTGTTCGGCAGCCTCATAGTTGTGCATTGTCTGCGAAATCAACATGTCTGAATCCATCAGTCGCACTGAGGCGCGCGAAATAATCTGGATCAACTGAGCAGGAAGTTCGCCATAGAGGGATAAGCGGTGAAGAACCGGTTGCGCACACACATTCAATAATGAATGGCGTGACGAACCCGTCTCCCCACCTTGCATCAAAGTGTGCATAGTGTGTGATCCAGTAATTAAAAGGTGCAGTGCGTCAGCGTGTCGATGTCACAGCGTTGCTTGTGCGTTAACTAATAAGTTGCGCTGTCTCGGTTTTATCTATGTTGTCCAACGCCAGTTGGAGATAAATGCTGCGGCATTCCAGACGCTTAAGTTTGTTGCTGGTAGTGCGTGGCAAACTTCCGGGAGGGACGAAGGTAATGGCGTGCGCACCAAATCCAAACTTGTCGCGCAACTGGTTTTGAAGTTGACTGCGCAGTTCTATTTGATCCTGTTTCGCTTCAAGCTCGATCAGAATAGCCAGGCTCTCGGTTCTCTGTGTTTCGTCGTAGATACCGAAAGCCGCTATTGCATTGCCACCGCTGGCCAGTAAAGGGTGTGATGCAATAACGTCTTCAATTTCATGCGGGAAATAATTACTGCCCCGAATAATGATGAGTTCTTTCTTGCGGCCAAGGACAAACACGTGTTCATCCACTCGATAACCGATATCACCGGTCGCAAACCAGTCGCCGCTTTGGTACTGCTCGGTCTGGCCTTCGGCGGGCAAATAGCCGGACATGACTGACGTACCGCGTATAAAGATTTCGCCGACTTCACGGTCCTTGGCGTCAGAACGGTCCAGCGCCTTCACGGCAACCTGCATACCCTCAATCGGGCGCCCCATCGACAGCACGGTTTCTACCCTGCGAGTGTTGGCGTCGGCGCGGCGAGCCTGCCAATGGTCGATCACTGCGCCGGAGTCGATACGGTCAGCAATGACGTAGGAGAGCGCCTGCTTGTCGTAATTGAAGTTCGTGTTATGCATGGTCACTGCCAGCGTCGATTCCGCCATGCCGTAACACGGTTGCAGCGCAGAACGTGAAAGACCGTGCGGTGCAAAAGTCTGTGCAAACTCCTTCAGGCAGGCTTCATCCACTCTTTCGGCGCCGACAAAGATATTGCGCAACTTGCTCAGGTCGACGTCTTTCATTGACGCTTCGCGGTAACGGCGAATGCAATACTGCAGGGCGAACGTCGGCGCAGCCGTGGTAGTTGCGCCAAAACTGGACATGCGCTTGAGCCAGCCAAGCGGGTTGCGAATAAAGCTGGCCGGTTGCATCAATAGCAGGGGCGCCTGGTAATACAGGTTCGACAAGAGCGTCACCAGGCCCATGTCGTGATGCAGCGGCAGCCAGGACGCAGAGGCGTCGCCGCGCTCAACACTGTAACCCACCACTGCGCCGATACCGCGCACATTGGCGATGACATTCTGATGACTGAGGATGGCGGCCTTGGGGCGGCCGGTCGAGCCCGAGGTCAGTTGCACATGATGGCCGCTGTCTGCCTGGCAGCGCTCCACACGCACTGGAAACCCTGCACTGGCAGCGAGCTTCACCTCTTCGCTCGAGAACACCCGTACAGGCAGGTGGGCAAGCAAACGCTGTAGTGCGGGTGTGTTGCTCTCGGATGCGATCAGCAAGCGTGGTGCAAACAACTGACAGGCCACGTAGATCTGGTTGCGCGGGGAGTCGGCCATCAGCCTTCCGGGTAGCGCTACCGTGCAAGGTAAAGCGCCAATCAAAACGCACCCGGTCAGTAACACCAATTGATCGATGGAAGCCGGCAGGGCAAGGATAACCAAATCATTACGAACAACCCCCAGTTCAGTCAGGGCTGAAGAGACTGCCAGCGCTTGTTGTGCCAACGCCGCATAGGAAATGCTTTTTTCTTCCCCGTTCTCTTCTATAACCGTAATG
This sequence comes from Pseudomonas sp. FSL R10-0399, assembly GCF_009600165.1. NCBI lineage: Bacteria > Pseudomonadati > Pseudomonadota > Gammaproteobacteria > Pseudomonadales > Pseudomonadaceae > Pseudomonas > Pseudomonas sp. FSL R10-0399. The sequence goes on along the minus strand of NZ_WIWK01000100.1, from coordinate 12,509 downwards.
TGGCGCAGTGCACTTTGCTGTGGGTTATCCAGGGCGCACAAAATAGCATCGATCATTGTTTCCAATTTCCGATCTCCGGGCAGTCAGACAAACAAGGCTATTAAATAGTGAAAGTGCAGTGTGGTACTCGAATGAGGGTTCAAGCCTGTAATGCCCTATTCGAATGACTCTAATAGATGAAATTATGTTTGTAAATATGTCATGAAAATTTTCATTTACGTAAACATGGGTGTGTGCACTGCGTTGTTGCTTTGTTTTGATGTGGGGCTGTAGTTGTTTAATCGTCTAAACATTGGGTGTGCCATATAGGGTGTTTTGTATTTAAACGGCCTGCGCAGGTGTTCCCTTTTTGTAAGGGATGTCTGATCTTAACTGTGCGTATTGTCTTGATAAAGTTGTTGGGTTTATGCGGTTTAAACTTGTTTTAAAGTTGTCGTTTATTGGCTCTTGTGCGGAGTTCTAATAAGAGTGATGCCCTTCACATATTGAGAGCTTGATTCACTGTTAGCTACGTATGAAGTTTCTGGTGTCTGATCTTCTGGTTACACATTTTGTCTGGCCGTGTATTTTATGGCGGTCACTTCAGGCAGCCCCCGGTCGATGATTGCTGGCGCCAGAGGTGGCATTGACTACGCTGTAGGTGATCGAAAACACAGACGTGCCCTGTATCGAACCTGATCATTTGGTACGGTGGGTCTATCAAGGATGTGCATGGGGCCCCGGGTTTGTCCAAATTCAAAACAGTTTTTGTGTTCCTCATCCTGTTGCTCTCAGGCAACGGCATGCTTCAAGCGGCACCCACCCTGGCCTCGGTCATCAAAGCCGAAGAGACCGACGGCAAACCGCCGGTACTGTTCGATGGCGGGCTGCTCGGGGTGTTGGGTTCCAGCATTGATGATGTGCAAGACCAGTTGGGGCTGAGCAAGCACTTGCTGGATATCTGGCGCCTGCGTGCTGAGCGGGCAGCCCATGAAGCCGGGGTGCTGGCCGACAAGGTGGTCGAGCAGCCTGATAAGAATGGAGTGGGCGACTTTTTCGTGTTGCTGGTCATCTGGTCTGGTGTTTTTGCCGGGCTGATGCTGGCGGGCAAACTGCTGGTGCGGTCTTTGAACAACACTCGCATCGTGCAAGCGCGTCCGCGCCTGCAAAGGCTGCTGCGCGCCGGAGTGCCGTATTTGCTGCCTGCGGTGCTGTCGTTGGTCGTCATTGTGTTCGGCAGTCACTTGCTGCCCAGCTCAATTGGCCGTGCTCTGGCAGTCTGTTTGACCTATGCCGGCAGCAGCGGGGTGTTTTGTGCGGCGCTGGTGATGTCATTGATCGCGATGCTCGATGCCGGACACAAACGGCCCGCCGTGCAGATTATTCGTCAGCACTGCGTGCGTCCGTTGTTCGCGATGGGGTTCTTTGCCGCGTTGAGTGACGGGATGGACACCCCGCAGGTCGGGCTCACGCTGGGTGCCAATGTCGCCAGTTGTCTCTCTATATTCTCGGGGTTGGTCGCGTGCGCCGTCTTTGCTTATCTGGCGATCAAGTTGCGTCGTCCAGTGGGGCAACTGATTCGCAATCGAGCGCTGGCGCAGCGCTTGGGGCAGCCTGCTTTCCAGGAGTCGCTGCGGATTTTCTCGGTGCTCTGGTATTGGCCCATTCTGCTCATGCTGCTGGTCTCGGCGCTGGACCTGGTGGGCGTTGGCGAGGGCAGCGGGCGGGCGCTGCGCAGTGCATTGCTGACTTCAGGTTTGCTGATTGCAACGGTGTTTCTGGGCTCGCTTTTGCACCACTCATTCACCACACTCCTGCGCTCCAACGGCGCCTACCGCGTGCGTTTGATGATGGTGGTGTATGTGCTGTTGCGCATTCTGCTGGCCGTGGCCTTCATCGAATTACTCGCGCAGATCTGGGGGTTCTCTGTGTTGGCGTTTGCCTCCGATAGCCACACGGGGCAAGTGATCAGTGACTCGCTTGGGCACATCCTGCTGATTTTTCTGGTCACCTGGCTGGCCTGGGTGGTGATGGATACCGCCATTCAGCAAGTTCTGGAGCCTCCGGTTACACGGCGCGGCACTCACGCACCGAGCACCCGCATCAGAACCATCCTGCCGTTGATCCGCAATGCGATAAAAGTGGTGCTGGCGGTGATCTTCACCATCACCACCCTGGCCAACCTGGGCGTGAACGTGACCCCGTTTCTGGCGGGCGCGGGGGTGATCGGCCTGGCGATCGGTTTTGGCTCCCAGCAACTGGTGCAAGACGTCATCACCGGGCTGTTCATCCTCATCGAAGACACCATCTCGGTGGGCGATTGGGTCGAGATCGACTCCAACCACGCCGGCACGGTCGAAGGGCTGACTATCCGTACCTTGAGGCTGCGCGATTCACGTGGTTATGTGCACTCGGTGCCCTTCGGTCAGATCAAGGCGGTGATCAACCATTCGCGGCAATTTGCCTACGCGTATTTCGCCGTCCAGTTCACCTATGACAGCGATATGGATAAAGCATCGGACTTGATCAGCGAGGCAGGGCGGCAGATCAGCGACGACCCGTTGCTCAGCCTCAGTTTGCAGGGGGCGATGAGCGTGTACGGGATCGACAGCATGAACCTCGACGGGGTCACGATTACCGCGCAGTTCAGAACCATTTCCGGTGCGCAGGGCTCTATTACGCGGGCATTCAATGAGCGGCTGAAAAAGCTTGTGGATAATTCAGCCGATGTACATTTTGCACAACATTATCCACAGGGCTTTTTGATACCTGCGCGTGACACCGGGCAAACCGCTCAAGCGGCAGCCGAACCGCCGCGTTCTGCGCTTTTGTTGCCTGATATGCCGCCTTCATCACAGTGATGGCAAATAACCAGCTGCGCAGTTTGTCAGTGACGACACGCACAGAAACCCGCAAAATGGTGGGGTCTTGATCATGGCCAACAGCTTCCACGGTTGGTTTTCTGGTATATATCACCGTTCTGAATAGACTGAGCCTGCACACTCTATGCGAATGCGCCTTATGTTATTGGGCGGCGGAAATGCTCTCGGGCAGGCGCTGATTCGTCTGGGTGCCGAGGAAGACATCAATTTCCTCGCCCCGCGTCCGCCGCAAGACGGCTGGGACGCCGCGAGCCTGACGCAGCTGCTGGACGAGACCCGTCCGGATGCCGTCATCAACCTTGCGTACTACTTCGACTGGTTTCAGGCGCGGAGCGTGAGCGAAACACGCCTTGCCGACCAGGAACGGGCGGTCGAGCGGCTCTCTGAGTTGTGCCAGCACCACGGCATCACCTTGCTTCAGCCCTCCAGCTACCGAGTGTTTGACGGTTCGCGGGCCACGGCCTACAGCGAAAAAGACGAACCCGTCCCGCTCGGCCTGCGCGGTCAGGCATTGTGGCGTATTGAACAAAGCGTGCGGGCCATCTGCCCGCAACATGTTCTGCTGCGTTTCGGCTGGTTGCTCGATGACAGCCCCGAAGGCAGTCTGGGACGGTTTTTGGCTCAGGCAGAAAAGCCCGGCGAATTGTTCAAGGCCGATGATCGACGCGGCAACCCGACACCGGTCGATGACGCCGCCCGGGTCATCATTTCGGTGCTCAAACAACTCGATTGCGCGGCGCCGCTGTGGGGCACTTACCACTACGCCGGGCATGAGGCCACAACGCCGCTGGCGCTGGGCCAGGCCATCCTGGATGAAGCGCGTCACTTACACCCGCTGGCCGTCCAGGCGCCAACCCCGCAGGCACACGCTGCATGCCCTGATGCCTCTGAAGAGCCACAGCATGCAGTACTGGCCTGTAAAAAAATCCTTCACACCTTCGGGATCAAACCTCGCGCCTGGCGTGCAGGGCTCCCGGCTTTACTGGACAGGTTTTATCGACATGGCTGACGCTCCCGTTTTAATCACCGGCGGTGCCGGCTTTATCGGCTCCAATCTGGTAGACGGCTTGCTGGCCAAAGGTTATGCCGTGCGGATCCTCGACGACCTGTCGACGGGCAAACGCAGCAACTTGCCTCTGGATAACCCCAAGGTTGAACTCATCGAAGGCAACGTCGCCGACGCGGCACTGGTCAAACGCGCCATGGCCGGTTGCAGCGCAGTCGTGCACCTGGCCGCGGTGGCCTCGGTGCAGGCCTCGGTAGACGACCCGGTAAGCACTCACCAAAGCAACTTTGTCGGCACGCTCAATGTGTGCGAGGCCATGCGCGAAGCGGGCGTCAAACGTGTGGTGTTTGCCTCCAGCGCTGCGGTCTATGGCAACAACGGTGAGGGCGAGTCGATTGTTGAAGACACGCCTAAAGCGCCGCTGACCCCTTATGCTTCGGACAAGCTGGCCAGTGAGTACTATCTGGACTTCTATCGCCGCCAGCACGGTCTGGAACCGGTGGTTTTCCGCTTCTTCAACGTCTACGGGCCGCGCCAGGATCCATCCTCGCCGTACTCGGGAGTGATCAGCATTTTCAGCGAGCGCGCTGTAAATCGCCTGCCAATCACCATCTTTGGGGATGGCGAGCAAACCCGAGACTTCATCTATGTGGGAGATCTGGTCGGCATTCTGGTGCAGGCCATTGAAGCGCCACAGGTTGAAGAGGGCGCCATCAACGTGGGCCTGAACAAAGCCACCACCCTCAAGCAAATGCTCGAAGCCTTGAGCGAAGTGGTCGGCGAACTGCCACCGATCAGCTACGGCCCGGCTCGTGCGGGTGATATCCGTCACTCGCGTGCAGACAACACTCGCTTGTTGCAGCGCTTCACCCTCGGTGAAACCACACCGATGAACGTCGGTCTGACCCGCCTGCTGGGGCGTTAACAACCCGAGTAACACTTCAACACCTTGTGGGAGCGGGCTTGCTCGCGATAGAAGCGACGCGGTTTTACAGAAAACCGCATCGTCTGCATCGCTGGCAAGCCAGGCTCCCACAGGTTTTGAAGTGCACCTTAAAAGGCGCTTTTTTCTTGCCGCTTGAAGCTAGAGGCTTTTAGCCAAGCGCTGCGCGCTTAAAACTTATAACCCAAGCCGACCATGTACACGAAAGGATCAACGTCGACGTTGACCTTGGCGCGGGTACCATCGCCTACGGCGCTGTTGTTGACATAGGCGTGCGTGTCGATATCGATGTAACGCGCCTGGGCGTTGATCATGATGTTGTCGGTCAGCATGTAGTCAGCACCGATCTGCCAGGCCACGCCCCACGAGTTGGACGCGCGGAAGTTGTCGAAACCTTCAGCCGATGCGCGGCTGGCCACGTGCTCGTCGTAGATCCAGGTGTAGTTGATACCGGCACCCACGTACGGTTGGAACACTGACTTGGAGTCCAGCGGGTAGTACACAACGCTCAGGGTTGGCGGCAAGTGCTTGAGGGTACCCAGCTTGCCGTTGGCTTGTGGCAGGCCAGTGTTTTTGAGTTTCACGTCATGCTCAAACGGGGTCGCGGCCAACAGTTCGATACCCACGTGATCGGTGATCATGTAAGCAAAGTTAAGGCCCAGTTGCGTGTCACTGCTCATGGTCGCCTTGCCGCCCAGATCGGTCCCGCCCAACGAGCCGCGGTCCACTTTGACGTGGGAGCTATCGGCTTTCGGGTTTACCGTAATGGCACCGGCGCGCAGGATGATGTCACCCTCGGAATGCGCGTGGGCCAACGGTGCGACAACGGCAAGCGCAAGCGCGGCGGCGCTAAGCAGGGACTTTTGCATGGGAGCTCCATTGGGATATTTAAAATTTATATAACCAATGGTAATGAGCAGCCGGGCCCGTTCTGTTGACCCAGCTCAATGAAAAGTGAAGACGTGAAAATTTCGTGAACGACTGCCGGGTCAGTCCGGCAGTTCGTAGACCACGATCTTTTGTGCATCCATCTGATAGCCCGCGTCAGCCAAGTCGCTGGTGCTAGGCTTGACCTGCAAGGCACCGACGATCCAGTACGGTTGATACAGTTCGTCGACCTGAACCCCGACTTTACTGGTCACATGCACGATCTGGTTGGACGGCGGAGGCGGCACGTGGATGCACGCGCCAAAGTACGGCACCAGCAGAAACTCCGTGGTACGCCCCTCTTCATTGACTTCCAGCGGCACGATGTACCCCGGCAGGCGAATCAGTTGGCCATCGAGTTGCGTGACCACGGGGGCGTTGGGCAAGTCCTGCTTGGCCGCCGGAGCGGCCTCCATATCGCCCATCTGCGACAGGTCATGCAGCGGCGTCATGTTCGGCACTTCTGGCGGCGCGTCTGGCGGAATCATCTCTGACCACGTCAGCTCTTTCGGCTCGGCCGCCCACAAGGGTGTGCTCACCCAGAGAAACAGCGCCAGCAGCACACCAGACATCGCAGCTTTTTTCATTAACCTGAGCTCATAAACGAATGGACAGACCATCGGCCAGCGATTGTCGGTAAGCGCGCCATGCCGGTACGCAGCCCATCAGCAGGGCGGCTGCCAGAATACCGCCGAGCAGCGTCCATTCATATTCACTTGGCCAGGCCAGCGGCAAATAGATCCCATAATTCGATTGCACATACCCCTGGGCCAGCGCGATGCATACGTACAGCAAGCCGACGCCTGCCACCACGCCTGCCAAGGCCAGGGCCAGTGCTTCAAACACCAGCAGTGTGGCGATATGCCAGGGCCGGGCACCGACCGAACGCAGGATCGCCATCTCGCGGCGGCGCTCATTAAGGCTGGTCAAAATAGCCGTCAGCATGCCGATCAATCCCGTAAGCACCACAAACAGCGACACCACGAACAGCGCCTTTTCAGCGGTGCTCATCAGGCTCCAGAGTTCCTGCAACGCCACGCCGGGCAGAATCGCCATCATTGGCTCACCGCGAAACTCATTGATCTCGCGTTGCAGGGCAAAGGTCGAAATCTTGCTGTTCAGGCCGAGCATAAACGCCGTAATGGCCTGAGGCGTCAGGTCCATATTGCGCGCCTGGTCGGCAGTGACTCGTGCAGCGCCCTGGGCAGGCACGCCGTTGTGCCAGTCGACATGGATCGCCTCCATACCGCCGAGGCTGATATGCAGCGTGCGGTCCACAGGCGTGCCGGTGCGCTTGAGAATACCGACCACGGTGAAAGGTTTGTCGTCGTGTTTAACCAGGCTGACCGCCGCCACGCCGTGGGCCAGCACCAGCTTGTCACCCAGCTTGTAATGCAGCGCCTCGGCCACTTCGGCGCCTAGTACGACCTCGAACGGGTCGGTCTGAAAGGCCCGACCGCTGGCCAGTTGAAGGTTTTGCCGATGGCCGTATTGATAGTGCTCAAAATACGCCTCGCTGGTGCCCATCACCCGGTAGCCGCGGTGTGAGTCACCCAAGGACATCGGGATCGCCCATTTCACTTTCGGGTTATTGGCGAAATGCTCGAAGCTGTCCCAGCGAATATTGTTGGTGGCATTGCCAATACGAAACACCGAATACAGCAGCAAATTGACCGACCCCGAACGCGCCCCCACGATCAGGTCGGTGCCGCTGATGGTGCTGGCAAAGCTGGCGCGGGCTTCGGTGCGCACCCGCTCCACCGCCAGCAGCAGGCACACCGACAGGGCGATGGCGAATGCGGTGAGGATCGCGGTGAAGCGTCGGTTGGCCAGACTGGCCAGGGCTAGGCGAAACAAATACATCTCAGACCTCTGCCGGTGTAGCGGCGCGATTAAGTTCAGACAACGACAGGTTGCGGTCGAAGAGCGTGGCCAGGCTTTGGTCGTGGCTCACAAACAGCAAGCTGGCGCCGGCCTCCCGGCACTCGGCAAACAGCAACTGGATAAACGCTTCGCGGGCGTCCGCATCGAGGGCAGAGGTGGGTTCATCGGCGATCACCAACTCGGGCTGGCCGATCAGCGCGCGGGCGGCGGCAACACGTTGTTGCTGGCCGATGGACAGCAAGTCGGCACGGCGCTCCAGCAGGGCCGGGTCTTTGAGGCCCAAATGCGCAAGCAGGGTTTGCGCGGCTTTGGCAACGCTGCCGTGGCGCTGGGCGGCGCGGCTGGCGCGCAATTTAGAAAAGTGACACGGCAGTTCAACGTTCTCGCGCACGGACAAAAACGGCAGCAGGTTGAACTGCTGAAAAATATACCCCGTGTGATCAACCCGAAATCGGTCCCGGGCGCCTGAGCCCAATTCACTCAGTTCTTGCCCCAGCAAACGGATCGTCCCCTGACTGGCTTTTTGCACGCCGCCCAGCAAACCCAGCAAGGTGGTTTTACCGCTGCCGCTGGGACCTTTCAGAAACAGCGTTTCGCCGGGTTCAAGACGGAAGGCCGGAATATCCAGCAGCACCGGTTGCCCGGGCCAACTGAAACTCAGGTCATTGAGTTCGATAAGTGCTTGGGTCATGGGGAAGGGTTATCGCCTGCCAGTGAGAATGTTGACGTTGTAGTCGCTGCCTAAGGCTGCGATAAGGGCCGCAGGAGCTTCAACAGCAGGGTTGCTGCGCACCCCATCGCAGCCTTCGGCAGCGACTACAAAGTGGGGAGTTTAGAACTTCAGGGTTGGCGCTTTAGGCGTCAGCTCAGAACCTTGCTGGCCGCTGCCACCAATCAATTGCACCTTGAGTTTGTGGGTGCCCGGGAAGGTCTTGAAGAACTGGGTCAGATCCAGTGCTTTCAACGCCTCGGGGTTGGCGCACGTAAATGCATAGTGCGCTTCTATGTCGCTGTGGTGGTGTTCTGTTTTTGCCGCACCGGCTTCTTCAGGGGCGGCTTCGAACAACGGGCTGTCCAGGTCTTGGGCTTCAACCACGCACCCTGCGGCCTTTGGCAGGCTGAACAGGGCCAGCGGGTTTTCCAGTTGAGTGCGTGCGGAATCGACCTTGGCCTTGTCGGCGTCTGTGGTCGCAATGTGCTCGAAACCCACGATGTTGACGGACGGGCCGTCGAGGTCCAGCTCCAGGGTTGGGCCGTCCAGGGCCACATTCAACGTCCCGACACCATGCTCGTGGGCACCCAGGCTGCCGTGTTCATGGTCATGATCGTCGGCGGCGTGAGCCATGGTCAGCGGCAACAGAGCAAACGGCAAAGCAAGAAGCAAACGGCGCATACCACGACTCCAGCAAAAATGTAATTAAATGTTATGTAATCTTATAACAATCAATTCGAGATTTTGCCCGTGTGCTTGGCGTTCTGCAAGCCGCATGGGAGCATGCCCCATGAAATTTGAGGAGCAGGACGATGGTGCGAATTCGCGGAACGATAGGTGATTGGCCGGTTGACCTGACCGTAGAGCTGGATGAGGGCGACTGGGCGAAGCTGGGCGCACAACTAAATGTGAGCGAAGCTCCAGTCGCTGCGACGCCCGCCAAGCCCGTAAGCCAGGACGATGCGCTGTGGGAAACCACCAAAGACCTGCTGCGCAACGCCGGGCAAATCACCGGCCCGGAACTGCTGAGCCAGCTCGAAGCCCTGACAGGCAGCACCGGCGCGGGCAAGCGCCTGTTGGTGCGCCTGCGTCACAGCAGCCAGGTCAAAGTCGTCAGCGGCGTCGACTCACCGCTCTACAGCTGGATCGAATAACCCCGCAAACCCACCCCTGTAGGAGCGAGCTTGCCTCGCGATCTTTTGACCTTAGTACAACGCCGCAAACAGCTTGCGGCGATAGGTCGTCACCAGCGGGTGGTCATTGCCCAGCAACTCAAACACTTGCAACAAGGTTTTGTGGGTGATGCCTTCGTTGTAGCTGCGGTTGCGGATGAACAACTTCAGCAGGCCTTCCAGAGCACCCTCATATTGCTGGCGGGCCAATTGCTGAATCGCCAACTGATACGCCGCCTCATCATCTTGCGGGTTTTGCGCCACGCGGGTTTTCAAATCAGCCGCGTCTGGCAGCTCTGCCGCCTGGCGCAGAAACGTCAATTGCGCCTTGGCACCGGCCAGTTCGGCTTTATGCTCATCGCTCTTAACCGCGTCCAGCACTGCTTGGGCTTCGGCCAGTTCATTGCGCTCAGCCAGGCAGCGGCCATACAAAATCAGCGCTTTGGCGTTGGTGTTGTCTTCAGTCAGGATGCCTTTGAGCAACGCTTCAGCATCGGCAAAACGGCTCTCGGCAAACAGCGCCTGCGCTTGCTCCAGAGGGTCTGCTTCTTCAGGCTCAGGCATTTCAACGTGTTTCTCCAGCAAGGCGCGCACGGCGGACTCAGGCAAGGCTTCCTGGAAGTGCTCGACCGGCTTGCCCTCTTTAAACAGCACCACGATGGGCAGGCTCTGAATACCGAAGTGTTGAACCAGTGCGTGTTCAACGTCGCAGTTCACCTTGGCCAGCAGCAACTCGCCCTGATAACTCTCGGTGATTTTTTCAAGGATCGGCAGGATCACCTTGCACGGTGCGCACCACTCGGCCCAGAAATCCACCAGAACCGGTTGCTCGTGAGAAGCGTCGACCACCAGCTTCTGAAAATCGGCTGCGGTCACGTCGAAGCTATAAGAAGGCGTAGTTTGAGTCATCGTGCATCTCGAAACAGGTAAATGAAGGCAACTATAAAGGCTGCACAGGCAGGCTTAAAGCCGCGTGCATGCGTTGCGCGTGATACAGGCTGACGTTGCGAAACTCGTGGGGTTCGGCCAGGTCCGGCAAGGTCAGTGCCTTGAGGCTGCCCAGTTGTTGGTACAGCGGATGCTGGAAATCGCGCACCCGGGAATCAGCGACCAGCGTTTGCTGGCCGCGAGTCAAAAACTGATCCAGCAACGGCAAGTTCTCGCGGTCGTACAGCACATCCGCCACCAGGACCAGATCGAAGCGGTCAGCTTCGGCAAAAAAGTCGCTGGAATAATGCAGCTGTACGCTATTGAGTTCGGCATTCGCCCTGCAGGCCGCCAGCGCCAGAGGGTCCAGGTCGCAGGCCACCACTTCCAGCGCACCCGCCTTTGCCGCCGCTATCGCGGCAATCCCCGAACCGGCACCAAAGTCCAGCACGCGCTTGCCTTGTACCCACTGCGGTTGCTCGTCCAGGTAGCGCGCCAGCGCCAGGCCGCTGGCCCAGCAAAAGGCCCAATACGGGGGCTCATAGAGAATGCGCCGGGTCTCATCGGGGGTGAACTCACGGTCCATGTTCTGCGCATCAATCAGCCAGAGCTTGAGTGCCGTGCCTGGCAGCTCGGTGATGACCAGGCGCGCATCGCCGAGCAATGCGCGTAAAGACTGTTGCAGGTCGAGCGGTGTGTTCATGGTGCACTGACAAAGGCCAGGGTGCCCACATTCTGCGTCGACGGCTGGCTGATGATGCGCGAGGGCAGGTGCAGGATCAATTGCCCGGACTGGCTGGCCCGCCCGCGCAACTCAACCCGTGCCCCGGCAGGGAAGGCTTCAGGGTTAAAGCGCAGCTTGAAGGGCAGCGGCTGGTTATTGCCAATGATCTTGCTGCTGGCCATCAGCCCCTGCGGGCGGCCGCGTTCGTCAACAATCAGGATCGCCAACTCCACCTCGGCGCCTTTAGGTGCCCCGGTCAGCACGCCGCTGAGTTCACGCTGATACGCCGGCAGCGGCCCCAGATCGGCCGGTGCGTCGGTTTCTGGCTGGGCCAGCACTTGAGTTTGTGGCGGTTTGGCTGGCTCGCTGCTGCAAGCGGCCAGCAAACCGACGAAACACAGCAAAACACACGTTCGTAGTGACATGAGAAGCTCCAGCGGCAGGTCAGTCGACGTCAAAAATTGTGTAAAAAGGTAGTCGGCGGACTGTATACCGTAAAGCCTATGGCTTGTCTTGCTAGTGGGATGCGCTACCATGGCCCTCCCATTTTTTGTTGCCGCCACCATGCACTGTCCATTCTGCGGTGCCAACGACACTAAAGTCATCGACTCGCGTCTGGTCGCCGAGGGCGATCAGGTGCGCCGCCGGCGTGAATGCCTGGCCTGTGGTGAGCGTTTCACCACCTTTGAAACAGCCGAGTTGGTGTTACCGCGACTAATCAAGCAAGACGGCAGTCGTCAGCCCTTTGACGAAGAAAAACTGCGCGCCGGCATGCAGCGAGCACTGGAAAAGCGCCCGGTCAGTGTCGAGCGCCTTGAAGCTGCGCTGGCCCATATCAAAAGCAAGCTGCGCGCCACCGGCGAACGCGAAGTCAAATCGCTGGTCGTCGGTGAGCTGGTCATGACCGAGCTGCAAAAGCTCGACGAAGTGGCCTATATCCGATTCGCCTCTGTCTACCGACGCTTCCAGGACCTCAACGAGTTCCGCGAAGAGATCGATCGACTCGCCCGTGAGCCTTCCAAAGAATGACCCTGACCGCCGAACAAGCTGTTTTAGACGCCCATTACATGGCGCGTGCCATCGAACTGGCGCGCAAAGGGCTGTACACCACTCACCCTAATCCACGGGTCGGTTGCGTGATCGTGCGCGACGGGCAGGTGGTGGGCGAAGGCTGGCACGAGCGTACGGGCGAGCCCCATGCAGAAGTCCACGCTCTGCGTGCCGCGGGTGCGTTGGCCCGTGGCGCTACCGCCTACGTCACCCTTGAGCCATGCAGCCACCACGGGCACACGCCGCCATGCGCCGATGGCTTGCTGCATGCGGGCATTGCCCGAGTGGTTGCAGCCCTGTCTC